>CAYSQQ010000050.1:0-7582 GCA_964433275.1 uncultured Thermotogae bacterium | reverse complement strand
CTGTGTCTGAATAATTGCTATAACGCGGAGAATTCAGGATGTCTTTTAATGCACTCATAATTTGGATCTTTCTTATCGCTGTCTGGTTTATCCTCACCCGCACAAGTGCGCCGTGGATGGTTCTTACCGGGTTATTATGCACAGCAGCGATAACTATCTTCCAACAACGCCTCTTTCCACCGACGCCGTCGCTGCGGTGGCGAATCTTACTGCAGCCGATCAAATGGATTCACTATTTCGTTATTCTGCTGCTGCGATTCATCTATTCTACTCTTTATACGACAAAATTGATCATCACCGGGAGGGTCGAAGGAGCAGTCGTCACCCTGCCCAGCGCTCTCACCGATAAATTAGGTCTCTTTCTGTTATTCAATGCGATAACGATGACGCCGTCGACGATCGCCATCGCAGTAGATGATGACTTGCTCTATGTCCACTGGATCAGGGAAAAGGGAAGCAAGGGAGACTGGCAACAGATCAAAGAGTCTATCGAAGCCAGATTGGTATCTATCTTTACAGAGAGAGAAGGTGTGAGGGATTGATGATGGCTCATTTGATCGGCATAGGTATTATTGGCTCTTTACTGATCGTGCTGTATCGGTTTATCGCCGGTCCTACTGTGTGGGACCGCCTGCTCGGCTTCCATGCAGTGAGCAGCAGAATTATTCTCCTGCTTGTTCTTTTCAGTGTCTTTGGGGAGAGTAACTTGTCGCTTGATGTGGCGTTCATCTATACTGCCGTCAGTTTTTTGGGAATCGTAGTGATCGCCAAATTCGCCGAACGAGGAGGAGTAGAGTAGATGGTTGAGTATCTCCTTTACGGAGTGGGAATTTTCTTTATCGTTGTCGGTTCAATTGGTCTGGTCCGATTTGAAGATCTATATTTTCGCCTCCATGCTGGCGGTGTGGCTGATAATGCCGGTTTTTCCCTGATATTACTCGGACTAATCATCCGTAGCGGATTCACTCTCCCCACAATTATGATCGCACTCCTCCTTCTGTTAAACTTAATCACCAATCCGATCGTTACGCATTGCATTGCCAAGAGTGCATTTACTATGCGCTATCGACCACATAAGAAGGAAAAATGACTACCTTGCAAGGGTTGTTGTTATTATTACCTGTTATCGCTATCTTTGCACTCACGCGTCGCCGCCCGCTGGGAGCAATTCTGGGGATGGGGGTCTTCAGTTTGCTGTTGGCAGGAGTCTATCTGCTTTCACATGCGCCTGATGTAGCATTGGTGGAAGTGGCAGTTGGTACTACGTTTCTCGCTTTTTACATCCTCGCAGTTCGCAAAAAGGGAAAACTGATGGTTGTCGGCGATGAAACTCCTTATCTCCTCTATCGGCAAGGAGAAAATATCACTGGGTTGGAGCATGAGATTCTCCGCGGTTTTGCCGACGAGCTTGGGCTTGAGTTAGAGATTCTTTTCGTCCCGCGGCAGCAGGTTTACAAATGGCTGATAAGCGAGGATGCCGACATCGGAGCAGGGGGAGTAATTCCCACTACAAGCGAAAAGAGCAATCTGCTGATCAGCGATGGCTATCTGAAGACACGCCTGTTCCACATTTCCCGCCGTTCAGTCGATGAGCGAGTAGCAGGAGTTTCCGGCAGTTACGCCCTTGAAGAGATAGAAAATAAGAACGGTATGGCGGATCATTACGAATATTTTTCCGATTTATGTGCCGGCATCGACGATGGGAAAATAGCGAAATGCAGCGTTGATTTGGCGAGATTTATCGTCCTTGATCGCCGGGTGCTGACAAACTACGATATCAAACGTGACCCCGAAGATCTCTGTTACGTCTTTACGGTATCACCAGGAGAGAAAGAGATTTACGAGGGATTAAACACCTATATTGAGCGATTGCGCAGTAGCGGCGAGTTGGACACTATCATAGCGAGGTACTTAGGATGATCGTGCGGAAAAGATTGACTCTGCAACAGACTATTGCTGTTATTGTTGCTCTAATCTTCTTCGTTGTGGTGCTTTTTTCGTTCTTATTCATCGGAAGGAAACCAGAAGCAGGAGAACAGTTCATCAGGCAGGGAGTAGAAGATACTGGAGCAGTAAATATCGTTGCTGCCATCTACTTGAACTATCGCCTCTTTGACACGATCTTTGAGATTCTTATCTTCGCCCTGGCAGTGATCGGAGTTCGCTTCCATCTCCACGCAGTCAAAGGTAAGCGGCCGGCGCTCAAAGAGGCTCCGTTTATCTCTGAATTAAATGTAGTTCGCGTGGCTGGCGATCTATTAGCGCCTGTAGTGGCGCTAATCGGCCTCTTTTTGATCACTACGGGGCATCTTGCTCCTGGAGGGGGGTTCAGCGGCGGCGCTCTGCTGGGAACAGTGATCCTGCTATTAGCAGTGGCCAGAGGAGGAGAACAGGTAGGACGCAGTCTTAACGAAAATATAGTGGACCGACTGGAGCAGATTTTTCTTGTGAGCATCATCGCTCTGAGCGCATTGTCACCTCTTTTCGGCCGACCGTTCTTCGCTAATTTCCTTCCGTTGGGAGAGCCGGGCCGCCTGCTGAGCGGCGGGTGGATTCCTCTATACAATCTGCTCATCGGAGGGAAAGTATTTATCGGAATATGGGTGATGATGTACTGCTTTATTCGTCACCGTGGTGATGTGTGAATAGTTCAAGGTTCCGGGTTCACGGTTGGGAAGTTGAATATGGTGAAGAGGTAAGAGGTGATGGGTTCAAAGCTCAGAGTGTTATCGTTGTGACTCTGGGCTCGCATCTTCCTACAAACCTAACGGATTCTATCAACCATTAGTCTGTGCCTGCCGTGCTTTGTTTGGCACAGGTAGAGTTTTGTGGCTCAATAATTGCCAGAAAAGTCGTTGATCAACCGGATCTTTTCGCTGGTGATCGTAAGGAGTAGATACGATAACTATGGAATGGCTAAATGGAGTGACGATCGGTGTAGTTCTGTTCGTCATCGGCCTTCTTGCCCTGATGTTACGGCGCGATCTGATTGTGAAGTTGCTCGGTCTTGGCCTGATCAATACCAGTGTCATTCTCTGCCTCATCTCTCTTGGCTACTATACCCACGGCGTTGCGCCTATTATAACTGGTAAACCGGGTCAAATCTATATCGATCCGCTCCCACAGGCATTAGTTCTCTCGGCTATCGTCATCAATCTCGCTATTCTGGCGCTGTCGCTCGTTTTTGTGATGATCCTCGTGGAGCGATATCACACTACTGACTCAGTTAAAATCGCGCAGCAAGTGGAGCAAGAACGGAATCAGGAACAGGAGCATATCCGATGAATCAATTGCTGCTCCCAGTGCTCTTCTTTATTACAGGCGCGCTTGTTCTTCTATTGCCACGCCGTGCCCGGCTGCTTACCCTTGTTGCTGTTCTGCTCAGCGGGGTATTGGTAGCGATGCTCGCAGCACGCTTTTTTGACTATGGCCCCATCTCTTATACGATCGGTGGTTGGCCGGCTGAAATGGGGATCGAGCTCTATTTCGACGAGATCGGGCTCTATTTCAGTCTGCTGGCAGTAGTGTTGGGGCTGGCAGTAATCGCTTATCTGTGGAACCGTCGCACAAAAAGCCATTTTTACCTGCTGCTCAACTTTTTCTTCGGAGCGATCTATACGCTTATCTTTGCCAATGATCTGTTTAATATCTTTGTGGCGATGGAGTTCCTCACCTTAACCTCTTTCCTCCTTGTCGGCTATCCACGGCGTCCATATCAAATCTGGGCCAGCCTCAAATACCTGCTCTTATCAGCTATCGGCATGGGAATGTATCTGTTGGGGGTAGCTGTTCTTTACTACCATACCGGCGCACTCAACCTGGGGGTAATCGCTGAACTCGTCGTTGGTGAATACGAAGCGTGGCTGACTTTGAGCAGCGCGCTGATCGTAACTGGGCTGGCAGTCCGAGCAGGCATCTTCCTATTCAGTATGTGGCTGCCTGATGCTTATTCGTTTTCATCTCCTGTTGTCGCCGCTCTGTTAGCCGGTCTGAGCACGAAGATGGCAGGGATCATCCTTATCCGGTTGGTTGCCGTCTTTCCGATCGACTCCAGTCTGTTGATTCTCGGATGTATAACGGGCATCCTTGGCGGATTATATGCGATCTTTTCTCGCGAACTACGGCGCATCATATCTTTTTCCGCTCTTGCCCAGATCGGTTATTTATTGATTGGCTTGGGAGTAGGCCAAGAGGCAGGAATCACCGGCGGCATGATCCATCTTGTCGCTCACGGCCTCATCATCTCGCTTCTCTTTCTCGCAGGAGGAACAGCAATAGCAGCAGTAGGAGGAGGTTCAGTGTCGCTGCTCAGGGCCAAACGAGCAGTGATCCCACCCCTGGCGCGACTATCGCTGCTGATCGGATTATTGGCTCTTGGCGGTTTTCCGTGGTTGCCTCCATTTGTCGGACGAGCTCTCCTCGCCGGCAGTATTGAGGCAGGATGGCTTAAAGTGGTTGTCAGCCTCATTTCCTTGACCGGAGTCATTGCCATCGTCCGATTATTGCCGGTGGGATATATCAGTGATCGCAACTCCCCTCTTTTTTCCCGTGACTCGCTGCCTGAGTCTCTATCTTTTGTTGTTCTGTTGCTACCGATACTCTTCTTCTTTCCTCTCGTGCGGTTGACCGGAATAGAAATCGATTTAGGAGTCAATCTCATCAAGCCGAGCATGATATTAATCAGTGGCATCCTGTTGTGGCGCCTGGTGATCAAAGAGAGAATCACAGGTACGCTTCCCAAAGGCATATTACAGCTTGATTGGGCGATCATCTCTCTGGTCGCCGGCTTTTCGATTATTTATCTGTTGATCGGGTTGTTATAGGCAAGCAAATGACACTTTTTTCCACCCTGACAGGCAAGAGAGAAACAAATAGATGACACCATTACTGCTTCCGCTAACCTTTTTCTTAATCGGCGCGCTCGTCCTTCTATTGCCACGCCGCGCTCAGCTACTTACCCTTGTTGCTGTTCTGCTCAGCGGGGTATTGGTAGCGATGCTCGCAGCGCGCTTTTTTGACTATGGCCCCATCTCTTATACGATCGGTGGTTGGCCGGCTGAAATGGGGATCGAGCTCTATTTCGACGAGATCGGGCTCTATTTCAGTCTGCTGGCAGTAGTGTTGGGGCTGGCAGTAATCGCTTATCTGTGGAACCGTCGCACAAAAAGCCATTTTTACCTGCTGCTCAACTTTTTCTTCGGAGCGATCTATACGCTTATCTTTGCCAATGATCTGTTTAATATCTTTGTGGCGATGGAGTTCCTCACCTTAACCTCTTTCCTCCTTGTCGGCTATCCACGGCGTCCATATCAAATCTGGGCCAGCCTCAAATACCTGCTCTTATCAGCTATCGGCATGGGAATGTATCTGTTGGGGGTAGCTGTTCTTTACTACCATACCGGCGCACTCAACCTGGGGATAATCGCTGAACTCGTCGTTGGTGAACAGACGGTGTGGCTGACTTTGAGCAGCGCATTGATCGTAACAGGAATCGCAGTCAAATCAGGGATATTCTTGTTCAGTATGTGGCTGCCTGATGCTCATGCCTATGCGCTGCCCGCCGTGTCGGCGCTTCTGTCCGGAATCGTCGTTAAGATGGGTATCGTTGTGCTGTTTCGTCTATCAGAGGTATTTCCGCTTTCATCGACATTCATCGCGCTCGGCATCGTCACCAGCGTGCTGGGAACTTTGTGGATCCTTGCCGAACAGGAAATAAAGAAGATCCTTGCCTTTTCCACCTTCACGCAAATCGGTTATATCCTTATTGGGTTGGGATTAAATACAAACGGAGCGATCAACGCTGCGTTATGCTATGCCGTTGGTCATGGATTATTCAAAGGCCTCCTCTTCCTCGCTGCCGGCACAGCGATCACCATTGGAGGGGGACGGACAGTAAACGAGCTGCTCGCTCGACGTACGCTCCTCCCACCGATAACACGCCTATCGCTATTAGTCGGTATATTGGCGTTGAGCGGGTTTCCCTTACTGCCGGCTTTTGTCGGACGGACTCTTCTCGATGGTGGCGTGGAAACCGTTTGGCTGAAACTTGTGCTCGGTCTGATCTCGCTTGGTGGGGTAATCGTCTATGCAAGGTTTCTTCCCGTAGGATATTTCAGCAGCAAAGAGAGCAAAGAATATCACCGCACAACAGGGGGCGAGACATTGGCAGCGATGATCCTGGTCTTGCCGATCATTTTCTTCCTTCCCTTGGCGTGGCTTGTGGGGGTAGAGATCACTCTGGGAAGTAACCTCATCAAGCCGAGCCTCATCTTTGTCGGAGGCGTAATGGCGTGGCAGCTGGTGAAGAGGAGCAATCTCCGATTATCAAGCGCGCCGTTCCAATTGGAACAATCGATCGTAACCATCGTCGTCGGTTTTATCTGTATCTATGCGCTCGTCTGGTTCGGAGGATAGGCTAAATACCTGATGTTGACAGTTGCTTGTACCACAAGGTTCAGCGATAATTAACAGGATAGGAGTTTAAAGCTTGGCGAAAGATAAGGAAATGAAAAGATGTTAAAAAAACTGACTCTGCTTGTAATGGCCGCTGGAATCGGGAGCCGCTATGGCGGACTTAAACAGATCGACCCCATCGGCCCAACCAACGAACTCATCGTTGATTATTCGATCTATGACGCACTTAATGCCGGCTTTACCCGTGTCGTCTTCGTCATCAACGAACAGATCGAGCAATTGTTTCGTGAACGGGTAGGACAGGCAATCGAAAACCGTTGTGAAACTGTATACGCGCTGCAACGGATCAAAGATCTCCCGGTCGGGTTTACCGTGCCTCCAGCAAGGAAGAAACCATGGGGTACGGCACATGCGATACTCAGTTGTAAAGATGTGATCGACTCCCCATTTGCCGTGATCAATGCCGATGATTTCTATGGTCGCGCCTCGTTTCATATATTGATCGATTACCTGCAAGCGATACGTAATAATAACGACTCGATCGAGTTCTGTATGGTCGGATATGAACTGGAAAAGACGTTGAGCAAACACGGCCACGTCACACGTGGTCTATGTACAGTGGATCAAAACGGATTTTTGGTAAGGATCAATGAGCGCTCTCGCATTCAGAAGTTCGGCGAAGTTATAAAATCCAGTAAAGACGGGGACCATTGGGTCGAAACAGAGACAGGGACCATTGTCTCAATGAATATGTGGGGGTTTGTTCCCGGCCTGTTCTCCGAACTTGAAACCCGTTTTCCCTCTTTCCTGCGCGAGAAGAGAGATGAGATAGAGCAGGCGGAGTTTCTCCTCCCCGCTGTTATAGGATGTATGCTGCAAGAGAAGAAGGCGCGAGTCAAAGTGTTGCCAACGAGCGAACAATGGTTCGGTGTCACCTATCAGCAGGACAGAGCACAAGCCAAAGAAGCGATCACTCTTTTGATTCAGCAGGGTCGCTACCCGAAGAGGTTGTGGGGGTAAATACAAAGTGTCAACGGTGACCAACCATATATGTAGTCGGGCTCGTCTCTGAGCCCGTTCTTAAGGGTCGGGGACGACCCCGAGCACCTGATAGACGGAACTTGGGAATAAATACAAGTGTCAACGGTGACCAACCCTGAACCGTGAA
>CAYSQQ010000049.1:0-7690 GCA_964433275.1 uncultured Thermotogae bacterium | reverse complement strand
ATCTTCCTTTCTCGTCGGGCTCAGGGACGAGCCCGACTACAAGGAACGGGGTTGACTGAGCATTTACAGGCAGTGACCTTAATGCCGCAAACAATATCGAACTGGAAGCGTTACGGGTAGTCGCCGGTGTGGGTTCACAGAGACTTAAAACGCGCCTGAAGAGTGGCATAAGACCAGCAGTATTGTTGGCGGCCGCGGTGAAACGTGAAAATATGGTTGAAGAGAGGCAACCGCCCAAATTGTGTCAAACTGGCACAGTTTGGTAAACCAGGAATATGATGACTGTTGAATGGCTGCATTTTATGGTGTTAGGAAACGAAATTTGGCGGTATGGATCAATTCTGATCGTCATTGTAATAGCGTTTCTCATCTATTGGATTTTGAGTAGATTCTTAAACTCGCTCGCTGATCGTCCGCTGACCAGCATCGCACAAAGACTGTATCGACAGGCAACGACGCTCACCAAACGTCCATTAAAATTCGTTCTCTTGACAGGAGTAGTCTGGATGATATTGCGCTTGCTCTATCTTCCGGAAGAGGTCCGCACAGTAGGAAATTATATCCTAATGGTATTGGCCAGTGTGGCGCTCATCTACTTGGCGATCAAGCTGGTCAATGTGATATTTATTTATCTGCAGGTGAAGGCGGAAAAGACTAAATCCCGCCTCGATGATCAGTTGATCCCGCTGCTCGGTAAAGGGGTAAAGATATTGGTCTGGATCATCGGTATTCTCCTTGTGATTCAGAATATAGGGATCAATGTTACCGGTCTTATTGCCGGCTTAGGAATCGGTGGCTTGGCATTGGCATTAGCAGCGCAAGATACGCTTAGCAACTTGTTCGGAGCAACTACCCTGTTTGTTGATCACCCGTTCTGTGTCGGCGATATCGTCAGGATGGAAGGGTACGTCGGGACAGTGGAAACGATCGGCATGCGCAGCACCCGCATCCGCACCTTTGATGGAACATTAGTAACTATCCCCAACAAAGCAGCGGCAACGGCTATTATCGAGAACATCGATGCCCGATTACAACGGCGGACAAACTTTCAGATCGGTGTTACCTATGATACGAGTTATGATAAGCTTAAACAGGCGTTGGAAATTTTGCGTAATATCATGCGCGAGCATCCGGCCACCGGTCAATCTCGTGCTTACTTCAACCAATTCGGCGACTTTTCCCTCAACATCATCGTCCACCATTGGTGTATCCATTTGGAGTTCGAGAAATATCTACAGACACTGGAGGAGATCAATCTGGAGATCAAACGACAATTTGACGCAGCAGGGATTGAGTTCGCTTTCCCCACGCAGACGATTCACCTGCCAGCGGCGGAGCGTCTCAGCAGCACAACTATAGAATGGTCATCCCCAGAATCAAAGTGAGGAGCAAAGCGATTCCTGTTGAAGGAGCCATCGCGCGCAAAAAACTACGCAGTGATGTATCAAAATATTCCAGGGATACAGAAATACAGGGATGGACCGGCGAGACGACATAACCGAGATAGATGGCAAAGTAGATGACGGCAAAGGCGGCGCTGGACATCGCGCCATGCTGAGTAATATAGATAGGGACGATAATCGAAACAGGTGTCTGTAGTCTTCCCGTAATCAGGCCGAGCAAGAATCCGCCTACTATACCCAGCAGAACGGGAGAGAGGTGCAGATCAGCAAAGAGAGCCGGCGCGCCGGACACTTTGAAGATGTTCAAGAAGATGAACATCGCCAGAATAATCAGCGAAAATTTCCAAGGCTTCATCTTACTTGCAATATGACGTAGATCAGGCACAGTAAGACGACCGACGCCAATTGCCAGCACAAGACTTACTGTAACACCGATTGCGGTAGTAACCGGCGGATGAAGACTTGCCACTGTGTTTTTCAACAGCAGGTCTATCGCCGGAGCAGCGAGAATTATCCCTAACGGGACCAACAGTCCACGGAGGGAAAAGCGATTATTGGAGCCGACGCGCCCGCTGATACCACGTAATAGAAATCCATATCCGAGCAACATAGTAAGGAGAAACGCCGGCGATAGAGCGATGATGATCGAGTAGATATCGAGCCCGGCGATCTTTGCTGAAGCGATCAGTGCGGGACAAAGAGGATATACCAACAGCAAGCCGTGGCGAAACCAGACATTTGCCGCTGCTTTGATCTTCTTCTTCGTGCTGCCTGCCCCCCGTTCGATAAGTGGAGCAGAAAGTAAAGCTCCTCCCGGCATCGGCAACATACCGAATAGGGCCGGCGCCAATGCGAGGAAAGGTCTTTTTCCGATACGCATATTCTCTACCAGCCGACCCAGCTCGCCTGACAGTTCAAGTGCGCCACCGATTAGCGGAATCATGCCGACGATGAGCGCAAGTAGGAGAACAGAAGAGTCGGTAAACGTGATCTGCACAGCAGCTATGACCTCGCTACCAGAGAGGGTAAAGGCAGCGAGCACGCCGGCAGCCACAAACATGGCAAGAGCAAGGCTGCGATGAGCAAGGCCGAGTAAAGCGACAATTGCAAGGGAAAATCCCACCCAAATACCGATCATTAGCGCACCAACTCCTTTTCTCGCTCTTACTATTGGCCAAGCACTGCTTCTCCGGTTTAATCTCGCGGATTCGCTATGCTCTCTTCCTTGTCGGTATAGGGATAAAATAACCAATACGACCAACATGCAATCAACACAAAGATCATGACCACAACCAATAAGTTTATTCCATTTTCGCGGATTTATCGAGTTGGAATCTCGCCTGGATTTTTGTCTACCAGATTGGTAATAAAAAGGCTCTTTCGCAAGGTGGCTGAAAAAAAGAGTTACGACATAGGCCTCCTCGCGGCACAAATCGTTCTTCTTACTGATTCGAGGGTTGCGTCCCAAAAATCCACTGAACTTGGAACTGAAAGTTCTATCAGGTAGAATCTCTTTGACATAAGTTTGTGCATATTCACATTTGCCCGTTGACGTTTAGTAAAAGACTAAAATTGTTCCGCGTTGGAGCTGTCTTGGCATCGCTGTAGAGCTGAAGGAGAAGATCAAAATGTTGTTTTTCGATGCCCATTGCGACACAGCAACCAAGGTGCTGGATAAGGAGTTTGATTTCATCACAGGAGATGGAAACGGATCGGTAAGTTTTCCGGAGATGGTACACGTTGGAGCGTGCACTCAACTCTTTGCCTGTTTCGTGTTGAGCAAAACTTATCCTGACCAAGCATGGCAGCGCGCAGAAGCGATGATTGAAACGATCAACAAAATGGCTGCAGCGACAGAGGGGAGAATGAAGATCGCTCTTACTGCAGATGACGTGCAATCTGCTTGTGCCGGTGGCCCGATAGCCGCAATTATCGGCCTCGAAGGAGCTGATCCTTTAGAAGGCGAGGTAGAAGCATTACGCCATTTCTACGCATTAGGGGTACGTTCTCTGATAATCGCTTGGGCTGATAATCCCTTTTCCGGCGCTGTGTTCGGCTCTGGCTCACCTTTAACCGCTAAAGGAACGGATTTAGTCGAATTGGCAGAAAAATTACGTGTTATGGTTGATCTGTCCCATATATCAGATAAAGGATTCTACGATGTCCTTCAAATCTCCCGCCGGCCGTTTATTGCCAGTCATTCTAATTGCCGCGCAATCTGTCCCAGCCCGCGCAACCTAACCGATGATATGATCCGTAATCTCGCTGATCGTGGTGGTGTGATGGGAATAAATTTCTCTTCAGCATTTCTTTCTCCCCATTTTTATCAGCAAGTATCAGCGCTGCGCAAACAGTTCTCTGCACGTACTGCTGCTGATCAACATTCACAAGAAAAAAGAATTAAAGCAAAGTTTACTGCTTTGGAACGTCCCCAGATCGATTGGATCGCCCAGCATGTAAAACACGCTGTCAATGTGGGAGGAGAAGACTGTATCGCGCTTGGCGGAGATTTAGATGGAGTGGCGAGCACACCACAAGGAATTGATGGAATTGGCGATTATCCAAAGATCGCGCAATTATTGGATAGAGAAGGGTTTACTTTGACCCAAATAGAGAAGATTTGCTTCCGTAACTTTACCCGTGTCTTTGCTGAAATTTTACCACAAAGTTGATGAAAGTCCCATTGCCGCCAGCAAGCCACCGCAGTGAGCTTTCGCCAGAACTGCTTGTTACCAGTGGCAAACTAATGCCGATAAAATGTCTATGATGACCTTAGCCAATAAAATCACGATCTTGCGGGGAATGTTGATCCCGGTGGTTATTTATTTACTCTTCCTCGGCAAACGGGAAATGGCGTTGACAGTCTTTCTTCTTATCTGTATCAGTGATTCTATCGATGGGCTAATCGCGCGCCGACGAAATGAGATTACGACATTAGGTAAAATCCTCGACCCGGCAGTGGACAAGCTCCTTTACGTTTCCGTTCTAACTGTGTTAGTCTTTGTCACCAACGATATCCCGGTGGTTTTATTGATTCTCTACTTCATTCCTCACATCACCCTGTTTGTCGGCGCTGTAGTCCTTTATCGCAACCGCCGACCAGTGATCGCTGCTCGCTTCAGCGGCAAAGCAGCGGCATGGGTAACAATTGCCGGGATCAGTTTCATCTTCTTGCAGTGGCCGTATGGATTGGCGCTCCTCATCATCGGAACAGGGCTTTCTTATATCGCAACCCTCCGTTATTTACAGATATTCCTCCGCATGGAAAGAGATTCACAATAGGGTTTGGTCAGTATGTCAAGGGCACATGTCAAGGGGAGGGGACGGTTCTTTTGACAGCGACGAAGCTTGTGTTATGGAGATTGCAAACCCTCGGCGCTCTATCTTGTCAACACCTAAGTCTCTTTATGTCGTAGTGCCGTTACAGCTAAATCCTTAAGCATCAGACGACTGCGATGGACGTCGTACAATGAGTTTGTTCCCTTCGATCCGCTCGACCTCGACCCGTTCGTTCTTGCGAATCGGCTCGTCAGATGAAGCGCTCATATTGATCTCTGCTTTCCACAGCTCTCCTTTGACCAAAATCATCCCGACAGGATTGAGGTCTTCTCTTACTACTCCCACAACTCCAACCATGCCACTGGGTCCTGTTACGACCGCTTTCTTCTGAATAGCCATTGACTTGCCAATGACAAACACCGAGGCCAAGGTCAAGGTACCCACTGTGGCAAGGATATTCCACCACGACAGAGCAATAGCAGGATCAGGAATATCAAATAGAGCAAACGAACCGAAGAGAAGCGCAACTACACCCCCGACTGTCAATATCCCGTCTGTAGGAGTAAAGATATCAAGCACTATCAGCACCATTCCCAAACCGAGCAACGCAAGACCGGTGGTGTCGATCGGCAGTATCTGAAGACCGAAAAATGCGAGGAGCAGCATGCTCCCTCCCACGGCAGCCCCCAAACCGATCCCTGGTTGCATGAACTCCCATGTGAGAGCCAACATTCCCAGCATAAGTAATATGTAGACGATATTCGGATCAGCCAAGTAGTTGAACAATCGTTCCCGCCATGTCGGACGAATTTCCCGCCGCGGAAGACCAGCGACTTGTAGAATACGACCATCGAGGAGTGTATATCCCTCCAACTGAGCAAGAAGGTCTTCTTTGTCAGTGGCGAATAGATTAATCACGCCCAATGCCAGCGCTTCGGAAGCAGTGACAGAAGCATTCTCACGCACCGCTTGTTCTGCCCACTCCACGTTTCTTCCTCGCTCCTCAGCGATGCTCTTGGCCCAGGCAACGATGTCATTGACAACTTTTTCGGCCATGACATCTTCTTCTGCAGCTCCGCCGAGAGGCACAGGATGGGCAGCGCCGATGTTCGTCCCCGGAGCCATCGCAGCGACATCAGCGGCCATGGTGATAAAAACTCCGGCAGATGCTGCTTGTGCACCCGCCGGACTGACAAAAACGACGACAGGAATAGGAGAAATAAGTTGTGCGGATACGATCGCCCGCGTTGCCGCTACTAAACCTCCAGGTGTGTTCAGGTGAAGGATCACCATCTCCGCTTGTGCGTCTACTGCTTCATCGATTGCTCGCAGGATAAAATCTTTCGAAGCAGGATTGATTGTCCCATCGAGAACGAGATAATAAATCACCCTTCCTTCTGGAGTGGAGGTTGCCCATAAGCCAAGTACAACTATGGCGAGTAGAAGCATTGCTATGACTAATTTATAGAGTCTTCGCTTTTTCATCATATTTAGCATTGGTGGAGGTGGCGGGAATCGAACCCGCGTCCGCGAATTACGCCACTTGGCATCTACAAGCTTAGCGCCATGATTTAAAGATTCGGCTGTTTGTTCTCCCATGGCCAGGATAACATGAGCCTAGCTTATTATTTGTTCACTGGACTATGAAAAGCGCATAGGCCAGTATAGCCGCATAATCGACGCCTTAAAAGTGGCCTGCGACCATCCACTTCAGACGCCCTACTCTAATTTAGAGAAGGGGTAGCAAATGCGTAGTTGGCATTTGTATTTGAAGTTTGCCAGTTTTAGGAGATGGCATATGCTCCGCTTGCCACCTTGCTTTGCCATTCACGTCGAAGCCGTTCACCCCCATATCAATGAACCATTTATTATTATAGCGGATGTCAATCTAAAAGGCAAGGTGACTTTATCGTAGTTTGGATTTTTTTTGCGGGATGAACCCCGGCTGATCTTTGCCGAAATCTTTTCAGCACATGTGCGCACTGCTCTATAAGGCATATCTCCAGTTTCTCGGCAAGCTCCGTCCGCACCGGATTGAGTTCCACATACCGCGCGACCGCTAATAGATAACATTCACCCATCGGAAATGAGGCAAATCTTCCTTACCATAGATACCCCCGCCATCCAGCGCGAAAGTTCACTCGCCGCGTGTACTGTTGATGTGCCCACAAGCAAAAGATAAAGATGGTACCTTCAAAACCACCTAAGAGGGACGGAACATTGAGGCTAATCGGTGGTACTGTTCTGGAGGACCGTTGTTTGACAAAATTGCGGGTTCATGTTATAAAAGAACTATACGGTTGCTTCACAATAGAAAGGAGGAATTAATAATGCAGCAGAGATCACTTGCAGCTGTCTTACTTCTCCCGTTTGTGACTTTTGGCTTCTATAGCCTATACTGGATGGTGCAGACAAAGACGGAGATGAATAGCTGCGGTGCTGAGATACCCACCGCGTGGCTGCTGCTGATACCCTTTGTGAACATCTGGTGGCTATGGAAGTTTAGTGAGGGAGTAGCGAATGTGACTCGCGAACGCATGAGTACAGGAGTCGCGTTCTTGTTGATGTTCTTCCTTGAACCTATCGGCGCGATGATCATCCAGAACGAGCTGAACAAGGTGGCTGCGTAGTGAAGCTCCCCAAAAAAAGGGGTGAATAGTCAAATGCTACTCTTACGAGACTGTTTCTTCACTCTCCTGAGCCTTGCTGCAGTCACCTCTGAAAGCAACATCTCTTTTTATAGTATTTGACTGGTCATAAATACAGCTTGAGTTCCCGTTTGACAAGATCGGTGATGTCAATAATCTGTTTTGTGTTGCGATAGATGATAACGCTCTTGGCGCGCAGGACGAGATCGCACCCCCTGCTTGCCACCGTCACTTGTGTGAGGAGCAGGTCAAGCTGGGTAAACGCGTTCTTCACCGGGGTGTAGTGATTCTCGAACTCCTGCCGATCGATCACTCCCGTGCGTATAGTCGTCATTAGATTCTTCATCTCGTCGATGACCG
>CAYSQQ010000048.1:0-7929 GCA_964433275.1 uncultured Thermotogae bacterium | reverse complement strand
GCTACCTTGTCTCAACCGTGAGGAGCCAATAATCATTCGCCAACAAGATTTTCGAGTTCACTCTCCGGTAGATGAATATCCGCCGAAGCAATCGGCAAAAGATAGAAGAAAAACTCCACGTTCCCGGCTGGTCCGCGCAGTGGCGAAACCATTGCTCCTGCCAGGGACCAATGAAGCTTTTGTGCAATAAATGAGCGTAATTCTCGCAGCACGCTGCGATGAATAGAGGGGTCTCTGATTACGCCGCCGCGAGCGACGAAATCTTTCCCCGCTTCAAACTGTGGTTTGACAAGCGCGAGAACCTCTCCCCGGACCGCGATAATCTTCTGTATCGCTGGGAGAATGATTCGCAAAGAGATAAACGACACATCGATTGACACTAAATCAATTACTGCATCATCCTTTACACCAAGATCCTCGCGCGTGAGGTAACGTGCGTTGAATCCTTCCCTAACCACTACTCGCTGGTCATTACGTAATTGCCAATCCAGCTGGCCAGTACCAACATCGACAGTGTAAACCTGTGCTGCGCCGTGTTGCAATAAACAGTCGGTGAATCCACCAGTCGATGCTCCGATATCGACACATCTCTTCCCGGCGGGATTAACATTGAAGCGGTGCAACGCAGCAGCGAGTTTCTCTCCCCCTCGGCTCACATAGCGAGGACGATCAGCAACGGTTATCTCTGCCTGTGGATCAACCATCTGACTCGGCCGAAAGACGGAATGGCCATTCACTTTAATGAGACCGGCCATAATCAATCGTTGTCCGTGCGACCGACTCTTTGCCATCCCGCGCGCCGTAACCAAACGATCAAGCCGCTCTCTTTTCATCGATAAATCGTCTGCAACGGAGACCGTAACTTTTGATATTCGGCCAAGCCATGGCGGAAAACCTCGATCGCTCGTACAAGCACATCTTCATTGAGCACATAAGCCAACCGTATCTCATCGAATCCTTTCCCTGGTGTGTGGTAAAAGCCGCTTCCCGGAGCGATCATTACTGTCTCGCCCTTGTTATCGAACTCGGTGAGTAACCACCGCGCAAAATCTTCACTGTCATCAAGCGGCAATTTCGGGAACAGATAGAACGCACCTTCGGGTTTTTTGCATACTATTCCCGGAATATCACTGATCTCAGAATAGATAGCATCCCTCCGACGATGGAAATGCTTGATCATCGTTGCAACTTCAGTACGGTGATGCGGAGAAGAGAGGAAAGAATTCAACCCCAATTGCCCGAAAGTGGGGGGTGATAAACGGCCTTGCGCCATTTTGAGCAATGCCTCCATAATCTCACGATTATGACTTGCCACCATTCCAATTCTTGCTCCACAGGCAGAGATCCGCTTGGAGATACTATCAACGAGTATCGTTCGATCAGAGACGCTGTCAAACGCCAAGATGCTTATATGATCCCCATCATAGACAAATTCACGATAGACCTCATCGGAGATAAGGAACAGATCGTGTTTTTCGGCTAAATAGACAAGATGGGCCAACTCCTCTTCGCTGTAGGTAACACCAGTCGGGTTCCCGGGATTGGAGAAGAGAATTGCCTTGGTATGACTGGTTATCTTCTTCTCCATCTCAGCCAGCGGAGGGAGATGGAATCCATCCTCAGCATAAGTCGTTATCGGCACAACCGTTACATCGACCAGACGCGCATAACCGCGGTAGTTAGGGTAAAACGGTTCGGGAATAATCACCTCATCACCAGGATCCATCACTGCTTTCATGGCAAATATAAATGCTTCACTGCCGCCGATTGTGACAATTATCTCATCTTCGGTCAATTCGATGTCATGCTCAGCGTAATATCTACAGAGCGCCAGAAGCGTCTCCGGCAGTCCTTGTGACGGACTGTAGCTCAAAACCTCTATCGTCGACTGGCGCACACCCTCCATAAATGATTGCGGGGTAGCAAGATCAGGTTGGCCGATATTCAGACGATAAACAGTCTTTCCGGCCTGTTCTGCTTGCACTCCTAAAGAAGCAAGTTTTCTGATCGGTGAAGAGGGGGTCTCTTGTGCTCTCATTGATATATTAGGCATAATACATACCTCCGTATGTGTAAAGTACTCGTAAGAAGATATTGTCCATCTTTTCGCCGGAGTTTTCCACCAATAAAATAACAAGTTAAGACAAGTTCAGGGTTCAGGGTTCATAGAGTTTGTAGTTCGTTGCTTAATCCTTCCTTAATCCCTGCTCCTGACTCCTGGCTTTAGCCTTCTACCTTCTACCTGCTTTAGAGCCTTTAACCTTCCTATGTCATTGCGAGTGCAAGCGAAGCAATCTCGTTCGGTTAACGGGCACGGCATGCCTGCCCTGTGGGAATAGAGTATTCCATGGGGCCGTGCCCCTACAAAAATTAAACAGGTAAACAGATAGGTTCACCCCTACATGTTGTTCTCTACAGGCTACAAGCCACAAGCTTCTTCTGCATGCCGTGGACCTACTCATTCCCCACAGGCCACTGGCGACTTCTGTCTGCCTTCCTTTGCGTCTTTGCGCCTTTGCGCGAGATAATCTTTTTTCTTCTTTAACCCAAAACTCAACACTCAAAACCCAAAACTTTCCTTCCCCCATCACCCATCACCCATCACCCTTTTTCCTCTGTCTCTCCCTGACCAGACAAACAGCACTCTTTCTCCGACCGATTTCCTATGAACAGACGTTGCTTCCCGATACTCTCTTTGAGAATACCGATATCAGTGAAAGATGCTATTTCTGATAATAGCTGGTGTAATATAATCCAGGAGGTCTGTTATGAAGTGGATGGTCATTGTCAGTACGTTATTGATTCTATTTGCTTTCAGCGGGGAAGGGATGGCCGATGAAACTCCGTTTGATGGTTCTATCGGGCTTGAGGCAACCTTCCGTCCAGATGGTCTATCGTATACGATGGAAATAGAACTCGATCTCAAATTTAGTATTGCTGGTTTCACATTAAAAAGTTCGACCAGCTTCGATCTTGACGGCTTTAATCGCCAGATATTCACTACGGCAATTGATTTAGGGTTAGCAGCAATCAGCAATGAAATCACCTTTCAGCGCCCCGGTAGGTTTACGAAAAACCATCTCGCTGTTGACATCAGTATCATCGACATCGATTTCGGCATCGATCTGATCCTTGCTGATATCGCCCCCCCACAAACGCCGCAGTTTAGCATCGGAATGATCATCGATATCAGGGGTGAACTGCCAGCTGGGTTTAGGATCATCAACCTGACAGGGTTCGGCGCAGAGGACTTAGCACAGATGCTCGACGATAAACCTGTTACTGTAGTAGACGGATTTGCGTTCGAAGAGCAGTTGACAAAAATAGCTGTCGAGTATATGGGAATCCACGCTGCTGCAATGACGATCTTTGACCTGGCCGGCCTTAAAACGGCGTCGCTAGAATTTGGCTATTATTATGCCGATCCACTTGCCGAACTGATCTTTTCATTCATGATGAAGACAGATTTCGGCAGCGATTTTGCACTCACCGGCATGGAGTTTGAACTGGGAGCCACGCTCGCCAGGATCAATTTCAGTTCACGCACTGAATTCGCTGCTCCGCTTGCCTTTGAGCGGCAGACATTCAGCATTAGCAGCTTGATTGCTGATATTAAGATAACGAGCCAGACCGTCTTTACTGCACCTTTTGCATTCTATTCGCAACGAATCACTATCGTAACAGAGATTGAGCCAGTGAAATTTACGACTCAAACCACATTTGATTTGACTGGTTTTGCGGCGATGGAGATCGAGGTCGGTCTTTCTGTCAGTGGAATCCATCTCTATACAGCTGTTGCATTTGACTTGCATGAGATTACTAAAGTGGTAGTCGGCTTTCAATTGACTTTCTGATGACCAGAGAAGAGCTTAAAGACCTTTCTCTCAATGAATTAGGAGCGTTATTGCGCCGGGAAACGACTGATATTACAGTGATTCAAAACGAACTCCTGCAACGGAGCATAGTCTTCATCAATGAGGAGATCGCTCAATTACCAGCGACGGGATTTGCAAAAGAAGAGCTGTTTCGCGCCGGTTACATGGGGCTGCTCAATGCTGTGTACAACATTGCACTGGCTCGCGATCAAGAATTCGAATATTATGCTAAAAACTTGATCAGAGGTGAGCTCCGCCAGCATGTGCGCAGTTCTATCCACGCACCTCCTCATCCCCAATGGTTGGAAGATCTCAACCGTCAAATAAGCGCTGCCGTTGCCCGATTATTCCGAGAAAGGAATCGCTTTCCTTCCGTAAAGGAACTTGCTGTTGCGTTAAATATCACCGAAGCAGGGATAACTGAGATCCTAAAAGCACGCCAGCCAGTGGGCAATATCTCGTTAGATCGTAAGCTGCGAGATGCCGACCTCCGACCAGTGATCGATTACGATAAGATCACCAGCAAAGAATCAACTCCGTTCCCTGTTCAGCAGCGTATTCGCATCGCGATGGCGTTGGAACAACTGGCTGATATCCAGCAACTTCTGGCACAAAATCTATTTCCTGGTCCGGAAACAGAAGGAAAGAGACGCAGATCATGATATACTGCTTTTTCTCCCCGTATCGACTCGCGATGTCACACCACTGACCGTCCAGCGAGGAAAGGTCAGTTATCAGTGATCACAAACTCTTCCCACTGCCCGTGGAACAGGGAGGTCCTTCATCGTCACCAAGCCGGCGGAAGCGGCCAGGACATTAGCAATGGAGTTCACCGCCATCGCTGCAGTAGCTGGATCACCGGGAACTCCGCCCTGAATGACCATTTCAATCGTTGGTTCTCCCTCGAGTACGATCCGGTCGGCTGGATTTTCCAGTCCGAGAAAGGCTGCGAAACTGAGAGAGATAATCTCGTGACCGTTGCTATACCCTTGCGCAGACTGACGGAGCCCTAATACCTTCTCCTTGTCAACCGGGATGAGTCGACCGATAAACGGAGCAGCAGCGACTACCGGCTCAATCGACTCCTCCACATGATCTATTGTGATGCCGAGTCCGGCAGCGACCATATAAAGAGATTCCAGCAGACCGACATGGCCGCCGCCAGCGCTGATCGTCTGATTAAATTCCACAACGGATAGACCGGCGCCGATTTTACGCTGAAACGGACCGCGGCGCAGATTAGCATCAATCCTTCGTTCTACCAGTAGATGGCGTACTTCCCAGCATGGACCGGTCAATGTAAGCGGCAGAAGGTCCATGAGAAAGCCAGGATTGACACCGGTGCCCAGTACTGTGACGTTATTCTCCTTTGCCTGCTGGTCGAGTTTTTTCGCCAACTCGTTGTGGCGTTGATACGGGTATGCCAGCTCTTCGGTCGTAGATATCACGTCAACACCGGCATGCACGCATTCCATAATCTGTGGATAGGCCTTCTCCAACGAAGATACCGTGGAATGGATCACAAGATCAGGTTTCTGCTGCAAGACTTGCTCCAAAGAGGATTCGACTCGCACGCCGAGCTTGCTTTTCAAACCAGCCACCTGCCCCAGATCCTTGCCCGTCTTCTGCGGATCAATATCAACTGCCCCGATCCATTGATATTTATTCTGATGGGCTAACTTGACAATACTGGCTCCGATAGGGCCAATTCCGATCAGAGATAACCGTCGTGCTCTGTTCATCGATATATTCTCCTTTAATTACTTAACTGCAATAGAACTAAAAGTTCATAGCGTTCATCGGGCAAAGGAGATAAGGCGTAGAATTCATAACCTCTATTTTCTCCTGGCACGTGTTGTTGGCTGCCGGTCAACTATTTACCGTTGTCTTTACCACCCACTACCTGCCGTCTGTCACATAGTGGATGATCTCCTCGCTGCTCATCTCTGCCAGGCCCAACGAAGCCAGGCTCCGTCCGTTCTGCCAAAAGTCGCTGTTGCACACAGCAGCACCAATATGAATGATCGCATCGATCAGCGGTGTAGGCACGTCCAGTTTATCTCCCAGCTGCGACATGGGCACCAACCCATACGGCAGATCTTCAGTGATATATCTGTTGTGGATCGAGCTTGGCCCGCGGACAGAGGCGATTATTCCTTGAGTATCGAACGGCGCCTGGAAGGCAACGCCCATGATGCTGGTCGGAGTCTTAAAGTCACGCGCTTCATATTCAATAACTTGACAACCAAGTTCCTTTGCTATTGCCGCAGTCTCGGCGTAGATCCCCTTGATGACCCGTGCCACCGCCTCTGTAATCCCCTCTTTGTACATGTAAAATTCTCCCTGTGAATATTGGATGCGGCCGGTGTTAAGGAGCGCACCCGGTGGATGGACGATAGGATTAGGATTACTTAATGCAGCGGCAAGGACATTATTAGTTGCCGTAAGCGCTGGCCATAGTTCGCTTAACTGAGCCATCACTTGCAGTGTATCATCTCCGGGTAATGCCGCAATGACTACTTGCGGCGCTTTTAACAATAGCTCAACGTGAGCCGGACCCTGTAACCGACATCCATACGGGATAGTATTGGTCTCTGCAATGGTTATCTTTTTTCCTATCTCTGCATCTTGCAGCAGTTTGGCCAGGCGCAGTGAGCCGAAATCACCCGCCCAAATCACTACAATCTGTCCGTCACACAAAAAAGGTATCAGCTCCGAAAAGAAAAGGTCATGGCCGCAAGCAGGGATAACGACATTGACGATCGCTGCTCCATCCATCGCCGCTTCGATATCGATTGTCACCCGGTCGATCTGTGCGATGCCCTCAGGGCCGATACCGGAAAGTTGTACTTTTCCAGTAGTTAAGGTAGTGTTGAATTTTCCAGCAAAGGATCGATGCTCGTAAAGACTGACGGTATATCCCCGCAACGTTAAGTCGGCAGCCATGCAATGACCACCGTGCCCACCTCCTAAAACAGCGATTCTAAGCATCTCTATCACCCTCCTCAACGAATCGTATAATATCCTGTGCAGCGAGATCGGCTAATCCTAAATCTTTTAAACTCCGGCCACAACTCCAAAAATCCTCCTCACAGAGAATCGAGCCGATATCGATCAGTCCATTGATCAGCGGCGTAGTGATTTTCAGTTTTCGACCGAGATATGATATTGGAACGAGTCCGTAGGGGAGATCTTCGGTGATATATCGATTTCGCAGCGATGCCGGCCCTTTAAACCGTGCGATAACGCCGATCGTATCGAACGGCGCTTCCCAATCACACGCGAAGACGCTGGCCTTGGAGGCAAAGTCTTTCTCTTCGTAGGATACTATTTCGGTTTTCAATGCCGTTGCCACTGCTTTGATCTCCTGATAGACATTGCGAATCACTCTGGCCACTGCCTCTGTGACCCCCTCTTTGTACATGTAAAATTCTCCCTGTGAATATTGGATCCGCCCGGCGTTAAGCAATACACCCGGCGGATGGACAAGTGGGTTAGGATTGCTAAACGCAACGGCGAGCACGTTTTGCAGCGGAACCAATATTGGATAAACCCGATGTAGTTTTTCCAATACCAGGTCAGTATCGGTGGCCGGCAGAGCAGCAATCATTACCTTAGTTGCCACAAGAAGGATCTCTACCTCTGATGACCTGCTCAGTCGGCAGCCGTACGGAACGGTATTCGTTTCTGCGATGATGATCTCTTGTGCTCTTTCCGCAAGCAAGTTGGCCAGGCGTAGTGAACCGAAATCACCGGCCCAGATGATGACGATTTGTCCTGGTCTAAGACAAGGAATCATTTCCGTAAAGAAGAGATCATGCCCGAGTGCAGGAAGGACGACATTAATTAATTCTACTCCTTGCAGCGCCTCTTCCATATTCAAGGTGACCTTGTGCAGCTCAGCCGTTCCGCGGCGACCCGCTCCCCACAGTCTGATCTTTCCACTGGCAAGAGTAGAGTGAAATGTAGCTTGAAAATGAGGATGCTCATACAGATTGACCGCATGGCCGGCAAGTGTCAAGTCAGCGGCCATCGCATGTCCGACATGACCGCC
>CAYSQQ010000047.1:0-7996 GCA_964433275.1 uncultured Thermotogae bacterium | reverse complement strand
TTATCTTTGCATCCCAACAAGTTTTTTAGTATCTTTTAAGGTAGATTGTCTGTTATTGCCAATAAGCTGAGGAGCTATTAATGAATGAGAAAATTAAACCTTCATATATTGAAGAGGAGATGGAGCAATCGTACATCAATTACGCAATGAGCGTAATCCGTGGCAGGGCGATTCCTGATGTCCGTGACGGGTTAAAACCAGTCCAACGGCGAATTCTCTACGGAATACGTGAACTGGGCCTTGTCCCGGGCAAGCCACACAAAAAGGCGGCGCGCATCGTGGGAGAGGTAATGGGAAAGTTCCATCCTCATGGAGACCAGGCGATTTACGACACAATGGTCAATATGGCTCAACCCTTCTCCTATCGATACCCACTGGTTGACGGGCAGGGGAACTTCGGTTCGATCGATGGCGATGGACCAGCGGCAATGCGTTACACCGAGGCCAGGTTGACCCCGGTAGCGATGGAATTCCTGGCGGAGATAGGCGAGAAGACGGTCGATTGGACGCTCAACTTTGATGACTCGCTGGAGGAGCCGGAGGTACTGCCGGCCCAAGTTCCCAATTTACTGATGAACGGGGCATGGGGGATAGCAGTCGGGATGACGACTCATATTCCACCCCACCATCTGGGAGAATTGATTGAGGGAATCATCTTGTTAATCGACAATCCGCTCGCCAGTCTGGCTAAACTGATGGAATGTATCCCTGGACCTGACTTCCCCACCGCCGGGATCATTATGGGGCGTCAGGGCATCGAAGATATGTACCGCACCGGGCGGGGCAAGATCAATATGCGAGGAAAAGCAGTAATCGAAGGCAACCAGATTATCATCTCGGAGATACCATACTTCGTGCGTAAATCAACGATCGTCGAAGCGATCGCGCACCAGGTTCATGCCGGTGTAATTGAAGGGGTTTCTGACTTGCGTGATGAGTCTGATCGTGACGGGCTGCGCATTGTGATCGATCTAACACGGTCGGCCAATGCTAATCTCGTCCTCAATCAGCTGTACAAACTTACCCCATTGGAACGGATGTTCAGTAGTTCTTTCCTCGTTATCTTGGATGGCAACCCGCGAATACTCTCACTGAAAGAAATCTTAAATTGTTTCATTGAGTTTCGTCGCGAAGTTATCAGGCGACGGACACAGCATCGACTCGATACCGCAGAGAAACGGGCCTATATTTTAGCAGGCTATCAACGGGCACTCGACAACATTGATCGCATTATCGAAATAGTCAGAGAAGCTCAAACCTCTGAACAAGCATCATCAACCCTCATGGAGGAGTTCTCCTTCTCTACTGAGCAGACCGATGCCATTCTTAAATTGCGCCTCGCTCAATTGACGGCGCTGGAGCGGAATAAGATCGATGCCGAATATGAGGAGAAGAGACGGGCAATCACTGAATACAGGGCGATCCTCAAAGATGAAATTCTGCTCGATGAAACGCTGAAAAACGAGTTGCGCCGGATCGGTGAAGCACATGCCGATATACGGCGCACACTGATCAGTGATGCCGATGGTGATGTTGCGTTCATTGCGCTCATTCCGAACCATGACCTGATGATCAATGTGACCAGTCGCGGTTATGTCAATGCGCCTAAGAAGCGCGAATATAAAAGCCAGGGTCGGGGGGGTAAGGGGATGATCGGAATCCGTGCCAAAGAGGGCGATTACCTATGTTGCGTTGCTACAGCAAAGGCACATAATGAACTACTCTTCTTCACTGATAGACGCACTGTCTATCGGACACAAGGGTATAAATTACCGTCGTTGGGACGCGATGCCGTTGGCAAGGACTTGCGCAGTATAATCGAGTTGAAACAGGATGAGATGGTCCGCGCCATCCTCCCAGTACACGATTTTAAGCTGGCAAAAGATAGTTTCTGTGTAATGGTAACAGCCAAAGGAATCGTCAATAAGAATCGATTGACCGCATATTCCACTGCGTATGCAAAAGGGATTATCAGCCTCAATGCCGACGTTGACGATCGATTGGTCGAGGTAATTGATACAGCAGGAGATGGAGAATTGCTTATCTCTACTGAACAAGGACAATCGATCCGCTTCCGCGATTCTGATGTGCGTTTAACCGGACGTCCGTCACGGGGGGTGATCGGTATCCGCCTGGAAGAAGGAGATAATGTTGTTGGCATGGTCTCTCTGGAACAGGGAATTACGATGGATAAGAAGCTCCTTATGGTGACCGATAAAGGATACGGTAAACGGGTATCATTCATCGACTTTCCGCTGCAAAACCGAGGAGGTAAAGGAGTGATGGGGATCAAAGCCGATGAGACGTCTGGCAGTCTAATAACGACTAAAGTGGTTACGGATCAAGCTGAGATCATCATCATGACTAAGCTCGGAAAAGTGATTCGTCTCCTTGCCGGTGAGATAAATGTCTATGGTCGCTACGCCCGCGGGGTAAGGTTGATGCAATTAGCAGCCAATGATCAGATTGTCTCGGTTGTCAAGGCGTAATGAAAGAGTCGAGGTTCACAGTTCAAGGTTTGTGGCTTGTGGCTTGTAGGGTTCCAGAAAGAGGGAAAGAAAGAGGGAAATTCTGGATCTGAACCGTGAACAGTGAACCTAACAAACCCTGGAGGAAAATGAGTCAACAGTCAAGAGTCAAGACCTTGAACCTTTCCGAACCATGAACAGTTCAATTGAAAATGCAATTAAGCTGATCGAACGTGGAGTCGCTGATCTCATTCCCCGTGCTGATCTACGCAAGAAACTCGCAAGATCCGCAAAGCGAGAAGAGCCGCTGCGGATAAAATTAGGAATAGATCCCTCTGCTCCTCATCTGACATTGGGGCATTCAGTGCCATTACGTAAAATGCGTGATCTCCAACGCCTGGGCCATACAGCTGTCCTCGTTGTGGGAGACTTCACCCGGTTGATCGGCGACCCATCGGAGAAGACCGCCGCGCGCGCCCGGATGAGCGCTGAACAGATCAAAGAGAATTTAGCGACCTACGAAACACAGGTATTTAAGATTCTCGATCCGCATAAGACAGAGATCCGCTACAATTCTGAATGGCTATCGCCTCTCACCTTTGCTGATCTCATCGAGATCACTTCCAAGTATACAGTGGCACGGATGTTGGAACGGAACGATTTTTCACAGCGCTTTGCTGCTAATAATCCGATCAGTATCCTGGAATTTCTCTACCCGCTCGCTCAAGCCTATGATTCAGTCGCCATTCGCGCTGATATGGAACTCGGCGGTACTGACCAAAAATTCAATCTCTTGATCGGTCGTGACATTCAGCGTGCATACGGCCAAGAACCGCAAGTAATACTCACTGTGCCGCTGATCATTGGCACCGATGGCGTGCACAGCATGAGCCAAAGTAGAGGGAATTATATCGGGATAAACGAAGCGCCAGGAGAAATATTCGGCAAAGTTATGTCCATCTCTGACGAGCTAATGGAGTCTTATTTTACATATCTCACTGATATTCCTTACCAGGAAGTGATTAGTCTTCACCCGCGACAGCGTAAGCAACGGCTTGCATTTACACTTGTGGAAATGTACTACGACCAAGAGACTGCCCAGCGCGCGCAGGAGGAATTTGATCGTATCTTTGCCCAGCGCAATCGGCCGACAGAGGTGACGCAGATAAGACTAGATCGGATGTTACTCGATGAGAAGGGAACAATCTGGGTGGTCAATCTACTGATGGCAACAGGGTTAATAGAGAGCCGTTCGGCTGCGCGGCGGTTGATCGACCAACGGGGAGTGTCGATCAATGATGAACGGATCACCTCTTTCGATCTTAATATTCAGTTTACACCACCGCTCTTTATCAAGGTGGGAAAACGGTCGTTCGTCGAAATCATTTAACTTAAGGCAGTAATATCTCTGTGTCATTGCGAGGGTTGTAATTTGATTAATATGCCAATGTCAAGCAAAATAAACCTGCCCCATCTGACAAACGGAGCAAGCAAAGAGAGATGAGATACGTTCACAGAGAAGGTCAATATAGCGGATACCGCTCGTTGCTGAGAGCTTTTGCTGTCATTGCTATTATCGTAATTGTTCATCCGGTATTCGCCCAAGACGATGGGCAATTCGCCCAAGATGATGAGCGATTTCAGATCGATATCTCCGGACAGAAAACGTGGACACTTCGTTATGGAATCGGAGATCTGCGCGGGTTGGGAAGATTCGGCGCTGCGCCAGGGCAATTCATCCTTGATCAGTCATTGGCGGCTAATATCAGCGGCACTGCATTCGGAATGCTGACGATCGCAGCACAGATCGATGATCAAAGACCACTGCAAATGCAGGAATTTACGATCAGTCTCGACACAGAGAGAGTGCAGGGACTGTTAGGCGGGTTCGCCTTTGCCGGTGAGGGAGCATTCGTTTCTTCCCCAGCGCTGTTAGGACTGCAAGTGGAATACCGCCATGAAAGGGGGACGCTCCATGCCGTGGTGGGGCAAATGTTGGGAATTCCCCACCAGAGGATCTTTCGCGGCATGACGAGTCGGGCACAGATCGTCTTTTCCCGGCAGATTCCGGCTCGACCGTGGGAAGCGCCGCCTTATCGCCGCCATCTTGCTGGCCTCGATTACCTCATTCTCACTGTGCCATTTATCGATGATTTTTCCCTCAGTTATGTGCAATTTGATCTCTCCCCTTCTTTACGCGCCCTACTGATCGACCACGGCTTTGAATATCTGCTGCCGGTTATCGAAGAAGAATTGCGGACTGAACTGGAAAGGGGAGAGTTCATTATCTTACGTAGTGAATCGGATTATCTGCTATTGCGTCAGGGAATAAACGGTCTTTTGCGGCGGCGAGTCCGCGATTATATCGACACTTATAATACCAAACACGGGCTCGTCGATGAGGCGCGCAGAACTTATCCCTGGCATGAAGGGTCTGACTACGAGTTGGCCTTCCTTGCTGCGCTTGCCGGCTATGGACAAGTCATCATCGACAATGCCGTCCATCGATTGACCGATGTGAGGCGACAGCGATTCTACGATCTCGGGCGAAGAAGGATCATCACAGATTCCGTGATCGTGGAGATCAGTTTCGATAACCGGATTTTCCTTCCGATTGACGGCGACCGCTACCGCTTCACTCTCTTCCCTGATGAAGGGATCATCGAGTTGCTGTTCCCGCCATATTTTCTCCGTGGAGAGGAGCATGCAGTACGCGTTACCTTTGACTATGCCGTCACAGGCAACCTGTTCATGTTGGGACTGGCTCTCATCCCTGGCAGCGTACGAGTCTATCTTAATGATGCTCTCCTCTCCCGCGCTGTCGATTATTCAATCGACTATGAAATCGGTCTGTTGATCATCTTCCACCAAGTGGGAGAAGAGGATATCATCCGCGTGGAATTCGAACGCGCTCGCGGTTGGTGGGGCGGATTCGCTGAACATCAGCGAACCTTCTACGGAGTCGTCCTCGACTTTCCGTTAAGTGAAGAATTTACGATCGGCATCAGCTTACTCCGCGGAGCAGACACTCCCCTTCCACCAGAGGAGAGAGACCGTGCTCACACCATGCCGAACATGCATACTGTCGGTGGTGTCACAGGGAGAATAGACCGTCCCGGCTTTGCGGCGGATTTTACCGTCGGTTGGGCAGAGAATCGTTTCCCTTTCGATGACAATCTACGGCGCAATATGCCCAATGAGATAACAGATATCGCACGTATCGGCGAGTACCTCTTCTTCTCCCATCTCGGAGGGATCAGCGTCTATCACAATGGGAGTTGGAGTAGTTACGATGCTTTTCATGGTCTCTCCGGCCGCCGGGTTTATGCGATCGCCGGAGCCGACAATAAAGCTTTCTTTGCCACCAACGCCGGATTGACCGTCGTTTCGCTGGAAGGAGTGGCTCCTCTCGATTGGGTGGGGAACTGGCGTCGCTACTCTCAGGAGGACGGTCTGCCTGACGAGAGGGTCTACTCACTCGCTCTTATCGAACAGATACTGTGGATCGGCACTGCAGCCGGTCTGACCCGCGTTCCGCTCGCGCAAATCGATGATCAAACAAGCTGGATCAGCTACACCACAGAGGACTATCCGCAGCTGAGAAGCGACATGATCTTTGAGATCGCCGGTGATGGCAAAGTAATCTATCTTGGCACTGATTACGGGTTGATCAGATTCGAGGTCGCAGAGGAGGTATTTACTACCATCCCTGGAACAGCAGGGAGCAGGATAACAGATTTACGATTGGTGGAATCGATCCTGTATGTTGCCTGTACCCGCGGCCTGCGTCGGTTTGAAAACGGCGAGTTTATCGACTGGATTATCACCGGGCAACGAGTAAATTCTTTTGCCTTTCGCGATGACAAACTCTTCTTCGGCACTGACCACGGTCTTTATTCCGCATTGGACAATACGCTGTTTGCAACAGCCGCTATCACGGCGATTGCGATCGCTCCTGACGGTGTTCTCTGGGCCGGTTCGCGCGCCACTGCAGACTACGATCTCTCGCTATGGCGATTCGATGGTCAGCAGGGAGTGGAATTCACCCGCTATACTACGAAGATTGATGGTCGGGATATCACCCGCTTTGTCGACATTCCAGCTGCTGAGCACAGCGCCAGGGGAATGCTTATCAGCGCCTCTTTCCAGCGTGATTTCGGCGGATTTCAGCTTGTAGGCACATTTGAAAGGATTTCGCCTCAATTCACTGCGATCGGCAGAGAAGGTCGTCGTGATCGCACCGGGTGGACTTTGAGTGGTACACACGCCATTACAACCGGAATCTCACTTACTGCAACCCACGCTTATCAGAGGATTGATGCAGCAGGGGATGGACCGCGAACTCTTCTTAGCCATGCACTGGCGATGACATGGGAGTTCGGGGGACAGCTCGCTTTTTCCGTTGCGCATGATCTGATCGATGATATTGGATATCGAATCGGCTTTGACCGAGAAAATTTCGTGTATGCGATCGGTATTGATAAGCGATTCTTCGATGATACTCTCGCCATTGCGCTGGGTTGGAGCGATTCGTTCGCCCGCGATTTTACCGCCGAGAAGAAGCTGCGCCGTGTGAGCAGAGTAGTGGCGCACATTCACTACCAGATAACCGAAAATCTTTCATTCGGTGTCAATTGGACGCGACCGACGACCTATCTCTCCGGCAGATTCAGTGGTCGTGATTATGGAGGTCTTACGCTTGCGTGGTCACAGCGCATTGGCGCGATGACCTTGATCTTGTGCTATGATCTGACAGCAAATCGCTCGTTGGCCGATAAAGACCTGCAGATAGAGCATCTCACCAATCTTCTGTTCCGCTTTATTCGTGTCGATCTGCACGGCGCAAGTCTTTTCCCTGCGGTCACGCTGACGTGGAAGAATAATCGTCAAAGAGACGACATCACAGCCCGGGGGAGTCTGCGTGCCAAATTGGGGGAACTGGGCGCTGCATTTACTCTGCACCGCGAACTGCTGGGAGTATGGGAAGAACGGCAACAGCAGATCGACCGGTTAAGCGGGCGCATCGACTACCAGGGGTTACCATTCCTCATTCCTCATCTGACAATCAGCCGAATTTCCAATTCCGTTACCTTTCGCGGGGAGACAAGGGCAACGATCACCCATACCCTGACCACCGGGCTGACATGGGAATTTGCAGACAGATTGCATAATGACTTCTCTGCCACCCTGCGTGCGGTTACTCGCCGGGAAAAGACGACAAGAACATATACGATCAGCAATACGCTGAGTTACCACATTGCTGATAATCTATCTACCCATCTCGAACTGCGCAGCGAAGCGAAACGGACGATCGCTGGTATCGACTTTACCGCCAGCTTACGGCCGGCCGCCACTCTGCAGATAGCAGATAATTGGCGCCTCGTCTTCTCCGCTGTTTACGGGATCGGAAATACCGCCAACTCCCCGGGATTCTATCATAGCCTCATCGGCGAACTCTCTGTTGTCGCAACTTTTTAGCCTTGTTGTTGGGCTGAACTATTCTCCTCCTACCTCTTGTTGTATCCGTT
>CAYSQQ010000046.1:3488-8135 GCA_964433275.1 uncultured Thermotogae bacterium | reverse complement strand
GCAAAGCTTGCTTTGCCTTTAATGCCGAGCAAGCTCGACCACTACACCTATAACGATACGGGGTTCACTGAATACTTACCCTTCAATCTCTTCCTTTCAGCCTCCACAATGGCAGATAAGGTCACGAACGTAACTGAAAGTCCGAGCGAAGCGAGGATTGGGGCGTAAGTGCGCCGCACCGCAGCCAGATACGCTCTGTTATGCGCCCTGCCTTCTTCTTTTGTGCCCCATTGCCGGTGGCGTTATGATCCGTCTTCCTCTGGCGCAGGTGGAGTTTCCTCACCCGGCGCCGAGCTGGGTCAATAAGGCTTGCACTTCATCGGCACGATGGTCAGGATCATCAGCTTGAATTTTCTCCAGCAGCTCCTGTGCCTGATCGATATTCTCTTGTGTAATATGGATCTTTGCCATCTCTAAACGGGCATTCAGTCCGTCTGCTCCTAAGGGGCTGCCATGCCCGACTTTAGCGCGCTCGATATCGATTATCTGCTGATATATCGAAAGTCTTTCCTCGTCATCTTGAGCATGGGGAATGGCGCGCCACAGATATTGCTGCGCGAGATCATGTTCTGCCCGGTGCAGATGCGCATTGGCAATTTCGCGGTGCGCTGCGATTGATGTCGGATCAAGCTCGAGAATAGCTGCATAATGGCGGATCGCTCCACTCCACATGAAGTGATCTTCGTAGACTCGCGCCACTCTAAACCGCATCTCGATATCATCCGGGACAAGTTCGATGATCTTTCGCCCCAGCGCCAAGCGAAGCGCAGCCTGATCCGGATCTAACGTTATACTGCGGTAGATCGTCCGATCAAAACCAGTGCGGAAGTTTTCTATTGCAGTCGCTTCATCACCCAGTTGGAGGTGAATATTACCCAGGGCATGAAAAGCTTCGCCAGTGAACGGCGCGCGGCGGATAATACCTTCGAATATCGACTTTGCTTCTTCCATAGACCCGACAGCAAGATGCGCTTTGCCCAGTCGCAGCTGAAGATCGATCGACGGCGCTATTTCCATCACCTGCTGGTAATAGTCGATTGTCTTGCGACCGTGATATTTAATCTCAGCTTGTAGGCTGCTGAGCTGCGTCTCTTCCTCAGCTGTAAGATCATCACGTGCCTGTAACGTCTCGGCCGCTTTGGTGGCAGCGCGCAGGCGGTTATAAGATAGGTCCCCCATTCCGATTATTGCGCGCGGATTTAGTGGGTCCTGCTGTAACGCGTCTGTCAGCGTCGCTGCTGCTCGATCGAGTTCTCCCACTTTTATATATGCCCGGCCGAGATTGACCAGTGTCCGCACATCACCGGGTTGCAGCTCCAGCGCGCGTTGAAAGTGCTCTACAGCAGCGCGATGAAATCCTTGCGCAAATGCAATTTCACCCACAGCGATGATCGCCGGAAGAAAGGATGGATCGATGCTGATCGCGTCTCGGAAACGGCTGTCTGCTCCAAAGGTATCACCCCGTTCCTGGAGAAATCTTCCCAGATGGTAGACCGCAATGACGCTTTGGGGGGCAAGGCTGAGTATCCGGTGCAGGAATCGCTCGTCAAGCTCGACTCTCCCTGCTTGCAGCACTTGCTCATAGTTGACGACTGCAGTAACGCGATAGTGCGCGCTGAGTTCAATCAGTTCTTCTAACCGTGCTTCTTCTTCAGAAGTCCGTTCCTCTTTCGCCTCCAAATCACCACGCTCGGTCAGCGCTTCCCGCCATCTCGCTTCGTATATGTGCCCGATGAAGAAACAAAGATGAGGATCGTCTACCACTCTCTCATCTCTGATTCTCTCAAATTCAGCCAACCCAAGCAGGGGATCGTGTTGATATAATAGCTGTGCTGCGACGAGCGGCAGCTTGATCTCTATGGCAGCAGCATTTTGCAGTTCTTCATACCAGGTTTCGAACCGATTTCGTTCTTCGGCAGAGATGAAATCTGCTGTAACTTCGTCTCTTATCTCGCCTAACGTCGGTCGATGCGCCGGCCAGCGACCAGTCAGTTCGATGATATGGTAGCCGAACCTGGTGTGGATGATCTCACTGATCTCTCCGACTTCCAAGCCAAAGGCTGCCGCTTCAAATTCCCCGACCATTCTGCCCCGACTGAACCGACCGAGGTCGCCGCCCTCAGCTGCTGAGGGACAAGTGGAATGTTCTTGCGCCAGCTCAGCAAAGGTCGCTCCTTCCGCAAGCTTGGTCGATATCTCTATTGCCAATTCTTCATCAGCCACCAGAATATGCGATGCCTGAACCTCTTCTTGTCGTTTGTAGCGGGCGATATTCTCCGTCAGAAAGACCTCCAGCTCAGCATCGGTCGGAATGATCGTTCCCACTACTGTTGTGCGTAATTGGCTCTCTTGCATCTGGCGCTGAATAGAGGCCCGGATGTTATCTTTGAACCCCTGCAATGTCTGCCCCTGTGCCGCAAGTAACTCACGCAGCCGCTCTTCTGTGAGATTATGGATCCGTAATAGTTCGTTGTACTGTCGGAGAAACTCTGCTTCGATCGCCCTACTATCGGCTCTGATCTGTTGCCGCGCGATCTCTTGTCCAAGCAGCGTGTGGCGAATCACTCCTTCCATCGTATGAGCACGCAATTGAAGTTGTAGTAATGCTCCGGTTACGCCTTGCAGCAGGGGGGTAAATCGTTGTCCCTGTCGCGCATGGAACTGCTCGTGCTGTTGGATGAGGTGTGCGTGAGCTGCTTCGAACCGCTCGATTGGGATCTTCTCTCCATTTATCACTACCGCAATCCGTCCTACATGCTCATTACCAGGGACTGCTCCTGGTCGGCGCATAAGTGCGTAGAGCCCTACGCTGCTTACAATAAACGCGATAACAATACCCCAGATAATCGTTCCTTTGAACCGAGCAAAAAATTGATGCATATTTCCTCCTTCTGCCTGTAAAATAATTTCAACTACTCGCGTGTAATGATAAATGAATTCTTCCCGGTAATCAAGAAGACTTCATTTTTTGGTTACTTTGCCGTCTCGGCAAATTGCGTCTGCCTGATCACATTAACTTTGATCTCTCCGGGGTAATTTATCTCGTTTTCGATTGCACGGGCGATATCATAGGCCAATTTGGCCGACATATTATCGTCAGCGCGATCAGGTTGAACAATAACTCTCACTTCACGACCCGCCTGAATGGCGTAAGCCTCGCGAACTGCCGGAAAGGAACAACAAATCTGTTCCAGATCTTTCAATCTCTGTATATACCGCGCAATCGTCTCCTGGCGCGCCCCTGGTCGGGCAGCAGAAAGGGTATCAGCCGCTTGTAATAGAAAGGCGTAAATTGTTTTCGGCTCGATATCTTCATGGTGGGCAGCGATAGCATGGACGACCTCAGGACTTTCTCCGTACCGCTGCGCAAGATTAGCGCTTATCAGGGCGTGCGCACCATCGACTTCATGATCGACTGCTTTGCCGATATCATGCAGCAGGCCGGCCCGAATAATAATTTGCGGATTAATATTCAGCTCTTCGGCGAGCATCTTAGCGATAATGCTCACTTCCCGCGCATGGGTCAGTTGATTTTGGCCGTAACTGGTTCGGTAATTCAATTTACCAAGCAGGGTAGCAAGTTCAGGATGCAGATTGATTCCGAGCTCGAACGCCGCTTTTACCCCCTCTTCTTTGATCTTTTCCGCCAAGCGCGCTTTTGCCTTGCGGACCTTCTCTTCTATCTGTGCGGGGTGAATTCGGCCATCTTCAATCAGGCGTTCCAAGGCCATCCGCGCCACTTCGCGCCGCAAGGGATGAAAACATGACAGCACGACCATCTCTGGTGCGTCATCGACAAGTACGTCTACTCCTGTTAATGCTTCGAAGGTCTTGATATTTCGCCCTTCCCGACCGATGATTCTCCCTTTGAAATCTTCTGAGGGGAGCGCAACAGAGGTGACGGTATGCTGTTCGATGTATTCCGCTGAATATCGCTGTATTGCTGTGGCGATGATCCGCAAGGCTCGTTGCTCAGCCTCCTCGTGTGCTCGTTGTTCTACTGCTGCTATTTTGCGCGAAAAGAATCGCTGCGCATCGGCCTCTACTCTCTCCAGGAGATATTCTCTTGCCCGCTTGGCTGACCACCCGGATATCGCTACCAGACGTTCCTCCAATGTAGTGATGAGTTGTAATCCCTTCTCCTTTAGAACTTTGAGTTGTTCCTCGTCCTGGCGCAATGAGTCTTCGATCTTCTCCAAGTAGGTGCTCTTTCTCCCCAACCGATCTTCGCGCGTAAGGACTCGTTTTTCAATTCGCAACAGTTCTTCTTCGTGTGCTTGCTTAAGGCGTTCTTCTCCTATCTGCTTGCGGCGAAAATTACCGATTAGAAAACCGATTACCAATGCCGCTATGATGCCTATCCCAATTACAATGTCAAACACCATCTTAATGTCACTTCCCTTCTGCAATTACCAAGTATGGACGCCATACCGTTGCTCAGACGGTTCCAGGTTGTCAGGTTCACGGTTTAAAGCAGGTTCACGGTTTAAGACAGGTTCACAGTTCACGGTTCGGATCCAGCATTCTACCTCTTTCTGAAACTCAAAACCCCAAACTTTCCGTCCCTCGCTCCTCTCAATGACACAGAAATGTGACATTGTCAAGGTATAACCTCTTCTCAACTTTTCCTCTTCTTCTCTTCTCAAC
>CAYSQQ010000046.1:0-3388 GCA_964433275.1 uncultured Thermotogae bacterium | reverse complement strand
TCTCTTCTCAACCTCTGGTTGACTGAGTATTCAACCTTGAACCGTGAACCCCGGAACTTTGAACCTGTTTTAAACCTTGATCCTTGAACCCCTGCCTTCGCAGGGGCAGGCTCTGAGTCGTTACTTCTTAACTTTTCTTGTTTGTTTCCGTCATCTTCAGCGTTGCAGGAAGAAAAAAGAGGCTGAAGATAAGCGTAAAAGAGATTCCGAGCAGCGCTGAAATGCCAAGTAGTTGCAGCCCTGGTGTACGTGCCCCGACAAGACCGCCGAAGACGATCATCGTTGTCAGCGACGTAACAATAATCGCGATCGCTGTCGTTGAAGCGGCTCGTTCCACTGATTTGTTCTCTCCTTTATTTTTCTCTTCTCGATAACGATGGAGAAGATGAATTCCATTATCAACTCCGATTCCAATAAGTAGCGGCGAGATAAGTATATTGATGAAATTAAACTCCATTCCCAGCAGACGCATCGCTCCGAGCATCCAGATATATCCGAAGATCAGTGGCGCGATGCCGATAAGTATCAGTCGTTTTCGACCGAGAATCCGCCATAGGGAAACTAAGATCAACAGAGCAGCTATAACAGTAGAAAGCCAAAAATCTCGCTCCATGTGCTGTACCAGACGATCGGTAACCAACGGCATCCCGAAGAAGTCATCGGAGATACCAGCTGCAAAATCGATGAATAGGGGTAGATTGCCGGCATGATGAATTGCCGGACTCATTCGCGCATAGATGATAAACCGATCATCCCGGGTGATATAACGGGACTTGATCCCATCCGGCAAGGTCTTTACGATATCACGCAGCATAGTCTCGATCGGCGGAAGCTCTCTTAGCACATCTAAATTGAGGTCCAATCTTGTCAATGCCCGCTGCAAATCAATGATTGTGGTCTGTACTGCTTGTGCATCTATCGCAGCGAGAACACTTTGTAATTCCCATAATTGGCGCTGCAGTGCAGCAGAGGACAGGGCAATCGTTCCCCATCCGGAAATAGTCGCTATATACTGCACCATGCTTAGATCAACGATCAGACCCTTAATATAGGTGATCGTTCTCCCTTTATCGGCAATGCTCGCTTCGACGGTCGCTAATTGGTCAACATACGAGGAGATATCTATCTCTCCCAACAGAACCTGCTGTTGAGCCAATGTAACAGGAAGGAGATCCTTTGCTGAACTTATAGCATCAATCAGATCGCTCTGTTCTAATTGCCCTGCCATCGCGGCCAGTTCTTGCTCTGAATCGGCGAAAAAGACGAAATAATCACCTATTCCTACTTCACCGAGACCGAAATAGGCCTGTATCTTCGACAAAACACGGTGGCTCTCTACCAAGGGAATCAGATCAGCGCTGGCAAACCGAAACCGTGTCTGTGCCGCTTGAAAAGAGACGAATAAGGTCAATATGATAACTACGACGAATATCGCTCGTCCTTTGCCGGTGATCCAATGAAACAGCGGTGATATCTTCGGACCGTAATCGCTGATCACTCCTCGGAAGCGGCGACGCAGAATACGATGTGCAATTGTAATAAGCGCCGGCAGCATAATAATAGTTACCACATAAGCAGCGATGATGCCTACACTGGTGATGGCTCCCATTTCAAACAGGGCACGTGAACGCGCAAAAAGAAGGCTCAAGAAGACCAACGACGTAGTAAGGGCAGCGAAAGCAGAAGCGCTTCCCTTCTGGAGAAGTGTCTGCGATAGAGCTCTATTCAGAGATGCTCCCTGTCGCCGTTCCTCAGCATAGCGGGTGATGAAATGGATCCCATAATCAATCCCCAATCCTAAGACCAGCGCCGGCAAAACCGACGTAAGTAAATTGAATCCGTCGACAGCAAAGCGGGCCCAAGCCACGGTAAAGACGACACTGATTAGCAGAGGAATCGCTGCAATGACTACATATACGATCGACCGGAAGGCGAAGAAGAACAAAAGAATGACCCCGACAGCTGCGATGATCGTCGTTCTCCGCATATCCGTATGCACCACAGTATCAGTCTCAACGGCAAAGGCATAGGAACCAGTAACACCTGCTTCGATACCCTGCGTGGCGAGGTCAGCCTCATCCAACGCATTTTGCACGATATCGATTATCAGTCTACTGTAATCCAGCCCTCGCGCGGCAGTGAAGCGAGGTCGGATATTGATCAGCAGCATACTCCGATCACGGGAAAAGAACGGTGTGCCTTCTTCTTGCTTGTCGGTGTGGTTCCTTGCTCCAGCGAAGATTTCCGACAGGTCGGTCGCCGCAATGGTGACCTGTTCCAGTTGATCAAGGTTGGCGATGGTATACAGAAGCGCGGCATTAAATTTGTATAGCTGTGACAAGTTGGTCTGCATGCTATCGACCATCGGGGGAGTGATAACCCCGGCGAATGCATCATCCAACTCCGCGTCGATCATCTGATACGCCGAGCTGAAATTAGTCCTTCCCACCACTATCAGTTCCTCGCTGGCTAAAGAACGGCGGATTTGGACGATCCCTCTTTCAAGACGCTCGATTTTCTTCTCATCAAGCGCATACAGGACCATAAACTGTGCTGGTATATCTGGGTGGCGCGCGCGACGATAGGCAGCAGAGATGATCTCATCGCTCTGACGCAATTTGGAAGTTATCCGTGCTGCTGTATCGAGCAGAGATCTCTCTTTCTCTGTAGTTGCCATCTGCTCAGCGTTACGCAGCGAGAGAAGGATGACGAGATAATCTACTGCCAAATATTGTTCTTTGGCACGAAACTCGTTTATTAACTGATCGTCTCGCGGTAGTAAATCAAGGAAAGAAGTGCGAATAGGGATGTCTCGGATGTAAAATATTCCCGCGATAGCAGCAAGAACAACAACGATCAGCACCGGCCAGGCATGGTACCGAGCCAACCAAAAGATTCTTTTAAAGACTCTCTCGGTAACTACCCAGCTTTTTAGGTTGAAGACCGAAGGCTGAAGTATTTTAGCCATCTCGCAACGCTCGAATCAAGCCATTTAAAACCTTCTCGGTTTCGACTACCTTTGGTTCAATTAGAGATGAATCTTCGTTGGGCAAGAAGCCCAAACGCTTCGATAAACTTAGTTGGTAATGCAGTTCTCTCAATGACCCGAAAGCTACGTAGAGAAAACGAAGGTAATCGGCCTGACTGTCACGGGCGCATCCTTCAACGATGTTAGAAGGAATCGAAATTGCTGCTCGCCGCATTTGAGAAGTTAAACCATAGGTCTCTTCTTTCGGAAACTTTGCGGTTACACGATAAGTCAATATTGCTACCTCGTCAGCCAACTCAAATGCACGAAGCTTTGTATGATCACGCATAATTTGTCCCTATAAGCCTTCCACCTTCAGTCTATTCACCTTAAGTAGTTAGTTTATCTTTTCCATAACCG
>CAYSQQ010000045.1:0-8148 GCA_964433275.1 uncultured Thermotogae bacterium | reverse complement strand
GGTTCCAACACATCGATTACATCGAGCTCGATCACTTGCGCATCCACGCCTAACTGCGCTGTGAGATTGGGACAGGTCTGTCCGCCATCGCCGAAAATCAGCTCTTTTACATACAATCCGCCTTCGCAGTGGATCTGTAATTTGGCGGTCTGCGATCCACTCATTATCCCTGTTGCCGCGATAACATGTCTCGTCCTGACTAAGTCGGCACGGCGATGAGAAACACGCTGCGGAGTCCGCTGCTCGATCGTTCCGACCAGTCTGCTCAGCGCTGCGGTCAATGCCGACTGGGTGATCGGTTCCGCAAACCGAACTGCTACGCGATATCTCTTGTCCCGTTTCGTCTCCTTGACTGCCTTAACCATTGATCGGTCGACAATGGACAGCGCCTCTATTTCAACTTTCCCCGTTGCAGTGGAGTTAATCTGTCGCTGCAATTCTGCAATATCGAGCGATCGCTTTCGCGCCGCTACTATCTCCATCACAAATGGTCTCCCTGTGCCCAGCATCAATGCGTCGATATCTTCCCGTCCCGCTCCGTGGAGGATTGCATCTTTGGCTTGTGCTGCTTTGATGATCGGACCACCGATTATCTCTTCTACAGATTGCTGATACATCTTGCCTTGAAAATTGCAATGCGTGCATCCATGCCCACGGCAATGGCGGCAAAACCAGCGTGTTTGCGGTATGCCGCGGATGAGTTTCCGGTAGCGACTGGAGAGGTAAAGCGAAGCAATACGAAGCTCGATGCGGTCGGTGCGAATGTCAACGGTAAACAGCAGATGAGGGTTAGTAAAAGCGACTGTAATATTCTTGGCGGCGGCTTGCGATCTGCTGGCTTGCTCGGTAATGAATCGCCGTTCGAACGCCTTGCCGAGTTCGCGATTGAAATCATGCTTGAATGACTCGGCTGACGCAATGCCGAACTGTTCGGCAAAGATACGATCTATCTCTTTTATTCGTGGTGTAAGTTTAACTGCGAATAGATACGTGTCAAATTCGATTCCCAGCGCTAATTTCACCGCCTGTTTCGCCTTGTGATCGATCAGGGCGAAGAGCATTTGACATACCAAACAATCTGCTGCCGGTCGGAAGTCAATCCCATCGACCATTGAGAGTAATACGCGCAGAGCTTTACCGCGATCTCGATTGGAAAGACTACGGCCGAGCTGCGCGAATCGCCGCCCGAGACAGAAATCACATATCTCCCCGGCAGCAATGATCGAACGCGCTTGGTCCAGAAAATCAGCTTGGTCTTTCATAAAAGAATCGATTACTACTCGTTGAGCAACTCCTGTTTTCCTACATTATACTTAAGTCGCTGAATAATCCACTGTTTATCAAGGTCTAAGGTCCAGAGGTTCACGGTTCACGGTTCAAGGTTGGGAAGTTAAGAGGGTGAATGGTGACTGATGAACCGTGAATTTGAGTAGTTACTCAATACGTAGTCGGGCTTGTCCCTGAGCCCGAGTACTCAATCAACCTGACAATTTCTCAAACCTTGAACCGTGAACCTCGGACCTTGGACCTTGGACCGTGAACTTTGGACCTTGAACCCCTGAACCTTGAACCGTGAACCCCGGAACCTTGTTCCTCTTACCTCCCTTTCTCGCCGCTTTTAATCACAGCACAATTAGGGTATAATTAACGATCAGCGTAAGCTAAATATCAAAATATCACTTAGGAGGAAATCGATGAAATTATTTGGGGGTTATTTGGGGTTGTGCTTGTTGAGTCTATTGTTGATCTATCCAATTGGTGCGGCGACAGAAGCGGAAGAGAAGCTGCAGTTACGGATGACTCTACCTCCGATTATGGGGTCATTACCGATTGTGCTCGGTGATGAGTGGGGAATCTTTTATGATCACGGCCTCGCTTTACAGTTAAAAGGATTAGTTGACCGGGAGAGTCGCATTGCGGCGCTGCGGGCAGGACGAATAGACGGCATGGTCACTGATTTGACCACTGCTATCCTTGCTGCGCTGGATGGAATTGACATCGTTATCACCAGCACTGCTTTCCTCGCGCAAAATGGAGCCGGTTTGGCATTATTGACGCAATATCGGACTGGCATAACAAGCATCGAGGATATCTTAGGTAATTTTGCAGCCGGAGATGAGAGAGCGCAAATCCATCTGTCACACTTGAGTAATCTTCACTTTCAGACTGATCAATTGCTGGCTCAATTGGGATTTGATATTTATAATGCCGCTAATTATCAATTTTGGACGGACATGGTTGCAATGGCAACAAATTTTGCGTTTATGCCGCGATGGGTGCCGGCTGCCGTCTTTCCTGAACCGTATATCTCTTTTCTGGTCTCTTTTATCCCGCTGAGGATTCGTGGCGCTGAAATCATTGTTCTGGCAGATTTCTTAGATATAGAACCGGTTCCCAGCGTCATCATATTCAGACGGGAATTCGTGCAGCAAAATAATGAGGCTATCCAGCGTTTCCACGCTGCCCATCGGCTGGCGATCGCGCGCTTGAATGCCTCCAGTGTAGAAGAATTACTCGCTGTTGGAGTCGATGTGGTAGTAACGATGTTCTTTCCCGGGCTTGATCCTGGTGATCCGCAACTGATCCCTCCTGAGGTGATTGCGCAATTGGCCATCCCCTATTTTGTCGCACCTACCCTCCCTGCGCCTGCTTCACTTGCAGCTGTAATGGACTGGCTGATAGCAGCAGGGCATGCAAGAGAGCGAATCACTTACGATGAGATCATAACCGATCTTTTTGTGCATTGATGCTTGATGATTGAGGTCAAGGGGCTGAAAATTTTCTATCGCTCGGCTAATAGGTTGGTCGAGGCAATCGATGAGATAGAATTCTCCGTCAATCAGGGAGCAAGTTTGGGGCTGCTCGGCCCTTCTGGTTGCGGTAAGACAACGTTACTCTTCGCGCTTGCCGGGTTGCTCACACCGAATGAGGGATCACTGTCAATCAATGGAGAAAAGGTCGTTGGCATCAGACGTGACGTAGCGCTGATTCTGCAGAATGCCGGCCTCCTTCCTTGGAAGACAGTATGGGGGAATGCCAATTTATCGCTCAAGCTTTCCGGTCGTTATCCGGCAGAAAATGCCGCTGCTGTTCTGGTAGAGCTGGGATTGGCGGAATTCAGAGACAGTTGGCCATCTGAACTCTCTGAGGGAATGAAACGTCGGGTAGGAATCGCGCGTGCGTTAGCTATTACACCATCGGTAATGTTGATGGATGAACCGCTTGCCTCACTCGATGCGATCACACAAGAACGGATTCAGAATCTATTTTTGGAGTTATGGCAAGAGCGGCGGTTCACAATGGTCTTCGTAACGCACGATATTGAGGAGGCAGCCTTCTTAGGTGAGAAGATCATCGTCCTCAGCAAACGGCCGGCACGGATCCAAGCTATCGTGGAAAATCCGCAGATGGGATCCCTGGATTATCGGGAGACAAGCGAGTTTCACCGTATTATCACTCATCTTCGGACGGTAATGGAACAGTGAAACGATCATTGTACACCGCAGTGAGCATCGCCAGTTTACTCGTTGTGTGGTGGATATTCAGTCTTAGCTTGGAAATAGTGCGCGATATAGAGATCATCCCAACTCCGTGGCAAGCATTGGTCGAGATCAGCCGGAATGCCGATGAGATCAGCCGCCATCTCTCTGCCAGTGCAATCAGGTTGGTAACGAGCATGGTAATCGCTTTCCTTGCTGCTGTTCCCCTCGGTTTGATGGTCGGTCATGAACGGCGATTCGATCGCCTGGCAACACCGCTGATCTATATCACCTATCCGGTTCCCCAAGTTGTTTTTCTGCCAGTGCTGTTTATTGTCTTCGGCCTCGGTGATGCAGTCAGAATAACGGTTATCTCGCTGGCTCTCTTTTTTCAGGTATTGATTAGCGCTCGCGGGGCGGCAAAAGGAATAACACAGGAAGATTTAGCCAGCGTGCTCAGCGCCGGCGCCAGTCGATTTCAAGTCTACCGGCACGTGATCTTGCCGGCCAGTCTGCCGGCGATTCTTACCAGTATGCGGGTGAGTATCGGGTTGGGAATGGCGCTGTTGTTCTTGAGTGAAACAGCGCCGCTCCGTACTTTATGGGGCCTCGGCTCATTCATCGCTGAGCATCTCGCTTTCCGGCGTGATATTGCGTTTGCCGGCGTGATGACAATGGCTTTCCTCGGACTTGTGCTGTACATTCTTCTCGATGTGATCGAGCGAATAGTTTGCCGCTGGCGGTACGTCAAGCAAAGAGACCGACCGCAGTGGCCATTGCGGTTCAAACGGGTTAAAATTAAAGAGTGGATATCAAAAAAATTTTCATCGTCGTAAATACAGATAAGGAAGCAGCTCTACGTGCCTCGGCTGTGCTGAAAGCATGGTGCTCGCTTAAAGATATCAAGGCGATCTCCTGTACGCCGGATAAGATGCCAATAGCAGATTTAGGCACTGCCGGCGCTCTTGCAGTCTCGCTTGGTGGAGATGGGACGGTCTTGAAGACGGCAACTGCCTTCTCTCCTCTGGGAGTACCAATCTTAGGGGCCAATGCAGGTGGACTCGGCTTCCTGCCTCAAGTACCTACTGCTACGCTCTCTCAGGCATTGGAAAAGATTCTGCACGGTGACTTTAAAGTAGAAAAGAGAATGCGCATCGCATTCCATAGCGCTGAGGAAGAGGGAACCGTATTGAATGAGATCGCGCTTTGTGGTGACGCAGAGACACGTTTTTGTCTCTTAGAGCTCCATCGACAGGATGACTTGGTGGCCGCATATAAAGGCGATGGTTTGATTATTGCGACTGCTACCGGCTCTACCGCTTACAATCTATCTTTGGGCGGCCCGCTGATTTCTCCTACGATGGCTTGTTTGCTTGTTACTCCGCTGGCCAGTCATACATTGGGATTACGCCCGATTATCTTCTCTCCGGAAGAGAGACTTGTCATTCAGGTTAAATCTAAAACAGCTCTTTTCGCCGATGGTGATAAACTCTTTACTCTTAATCCCGGCAGCACAATCACAGTTGAGAAAGCGCCTTTTTCCACTGAGCTGATTCACCTGACCGGCAACTTAGCATTCTTTGAACTGTTACGAGATAAATTCGACTGGAACAGCAAGGCATAGCGGGCGGATGGAGAGCTGGCTATACTTGCGTTTGTGCTAAATAATTACCGGGCAGAATTACAAATAAGGAGAGAAGAATATGGTAAATTCCATTGCAAGAGAAGGTTGTTACAGGAGGTATCGATGAGTTTCGATAAAGTATTGATTGCTAATCGGGGTGAGATCGCTCTGCGGGTGGTGGAAGCATGTCGGGAACTTTCATTGGAATCGGTGGCTGTCTTTTCCGACACTGAACGCGAAGCTCCGCATGTGCGGCTGGCTTCAGAAGCTTATTGCATCGGCCCAGCTCCGGTTGAGCAGAGCTACCTTAATATTCCGGCAATGATCAGCGTCGCTGAGATCAGCGGCGCCCAAGCAGTCCATCCGGGATACGGATTCCTTTCCGAAAACTTTCTCTTTGTTGAAGCATGTGAGAGCCATAAGCTGAATTTTATCGGTCCACCACGAAAAGTGATGGAATTAGCGGGTGATAAACTAAAAGCGAAACAAGTGGTCGCAGCGATCGGGATACCGACCATTCCGGGAACGGTCGACCCGATTACCGTTGAAGAAGCAGAAGGAGAGGCAGAGAAAATAGGATATCCCTTACTCATCAAACCGGTATTAGGGGGAGGAGGAAGAGGAATAAGATTGGTGCGGAACTCGCAAGAATTGCAGGCTTCTATTCAAACCGCAAGTGAAGAAGCACGCGTATCGTTCGGCGCAGCAGAGATATATTTAGAAAAATATATTGAAAATCCGCGCCACGTTGAAGTGCAGATAATAGCCGATAAACACGGAAATATTGTCCATCTTGGTGATCGCGATTGTTCGGTGCAACGTCGACACCAAAAATTGATCGAGGAAGCGCCGGCGCCGCTCATTCCGACAGAAACCCGTAATGCGATCCACCAGTCAGCAGTCGATATCGCTACGGCGCTTGGATATGAGAATGCCGGCACTGTCGAGTTTCTTGTCGATGGCGAGAGAAATTACTATTTCATCGAAGTCAATGCGCGGATTCAAGTAGAACATCCAGTTACAGAAGAGATTTGTAGTAAGAACTTGATCGCCGACCAGATCCGCGTAGCAATGGGAGAGGCTCTCAGTTATACACAACAGGAGATTGAGTTTCATGGCCATGCGATTGAATGTCGGATCAACACCGAAGACACAACGCGTGGATTCCTCCCCTCGACCGGCAAGTTGCAAATCAACGAACTTCCCGGTGGTCACGGGGTTAGAATTGATAGCTATATGTATAATGGAATGGATATTTCACCGTATTACGACTCTCTTCTCGCCAAACTGATCGTGTGGGGGAAGGATCGGGAAGAAGCACGAATAAAGATGTACAGCGCATTAGAACGATTTAACATTGAGGGAGTGATGACGACACGTAATCTTTATCAAGAGATCATTTCTCATCCTCTGTTTGCCTCAGGAAATTTAGGGACGGCTTTTTTAGAAGATACAGGATTAGCTTGATCGTATAATTGCGATTGTCGGCGATCTAATGAAGGATATCCCTTTGGGTCGTTTAAGCAAATAGCAGATCGTTCAGGCTATACAATAATCTGTGATTAGCAGCGCTGAAATTCTTAGCCGATCGATAGATAAAGGAAAAAGATGTTCTCTTCACTGACAGAAAAACTGAGCTCAATCTTCTCTCGGCTCAAGGGGAAGGGAAAACTGAGCGAGACTGACGTTTTAGCCGGCTTGCGTGAGATTAGGCTGGCATTGCTGGAAGCTGACGTCAACTACCAAGTCGTCAAGGATCTCTTGGCAAAGATCCGTGATAAAGCAGTCGGAGCAGCAGTGTTGGAGAGCCTCTCCCCTGGCCAACAACTGGTAAAGATCGTCTGCGGCGAGCTGACAACCGTGATGGGGGAAGAGCACTCGCCGCTTACTCTCATATCGCGACCGTCTGTGATAATGCTGGTTGGACTACAAGGATCAGGTAAAACCACCACCGCAGCCAAGCTGGCGCTGCAGCTGAAAAGAGACGGACGCAAACCTATTCTGGCAGCAACGGATATCTATCGTCCAGCAGCAATACAACAATTGGAGAAACTGGGAGCAGAGCTTGATATTCCAACTTTCTTTGCTGCTGAATCTTCGCCGGAAGAGATCGCTGTCGCTGCTGTGGCAGCAGCAAAAGAGAAGCTGCGCGACGTGGTGATCATTGACACAGCCGGCAGGTTGCAAATTGATCCTGTGCTGATGGCGGCGCTGGTGACGATGAAGAAAGAAACCTCGCCCGATGAAATCTTGCTCGTCGCTGATGCAATGACCGGACAAGAAGCGGTTAATATCGCGGTTGAATTTGACACGCGGCTTGACCTCACGGGCATTATATTGACTAAACTTGAAGGCGATGCGCGGGGCGGAGCCGCTATTTCAATCAATCATGCAACAGGTAAACCGATAAAATTCGTTGGAGTAGGAGAAAAGAGCGAGGATTTAGAGCTTTTCCATCCCCGCCGCATGGCCGAACGGATTTTGGGAATGGGAGATCTTCTCTCGTTGATCGAAAAAGCTGAGCAGCAACTTGATGAGAAGAAGACAAAAGAACTGGCCGAACGGATTCAAAAGGATCGCTTTACACTGCAGGATTTCCTTGAGCAGTTAGAACAGATGACAAAATTAGGACCACTGTCTCAGATCATTGAGAAACTTCCCGGGATGGGGAAACTCGCCGGCAAAGTCAATGTTGATGATAGTGACCTGAAGAAAGCAATGGCCATTATCCGCTCGATGACCCTTAAGGAACGGAATAATCCATCAATAATCAGCGGGCGACGTAAAAAGAGAATCGCTCGTGGTAGTGGCACAAAAACACGAGAAGTCAATCAGATTTTATCGCGCTTCAACGAAGCAAAAAAGGCTTTGAAGTTGGTCAAAGGAAAGAGAGGGAAAATGAATCTTCCGTTTGATCTTCAATAGGACGCAGAAATCGATTTGAGCCGATTGATTTGGGCGCTTCGATATTTCATGTGGGCCGCAATTGCACTACAGCGATCGGTGTGCTACAATATCGAGGTTCGAGGTTCGAGGTTCGAGGTT
>CAYSQQ010000044.1:0-8162 GCA_964433275.1 uncultured Thermotogae bacterium | reverse complement strand
ATCACCATGTTATTGACGAACACGGTTCGCTCTGCTAAAGCGCAATTGTCATAGCCCGACAGCGTCAAGGAGCGCCGGCACATGTCGCTCCCAGCCGAGTGACATGATGTGCACTCCCTGGCAGAGATCTTTGACCTCTTGGATTATGCGGGCGGCGATCTCAATGCTTGTCGCTGCCTTGTCTGTTGCCCGTTTCATCTCCGTGATAATGGGGTCAGGCACATTGACGCCGGCAATGTTATTGTTCAGAAAGCGAGCCATACCGGCCGATTTCAGCAGGATAATCCCGGCGATGACCGGGACATTGAAATCCTTTACCTGCTCCATAAAACGGGCAAAGACGGCTGGATCATAGACAGCCTGCGTTTGAAAAAACTGCGCCCCGGCTTCGACTTTCTTCTTCAGTTTCAGTAACTGAAGGTCGAGCGGTTCACACCCCGGGGTGGCTACTGCTCCCAGATGGAACCTGGGACTGCCCTCCAGCTCATTCCCGGCCAGGTCATACCCATCCTGCAGCTGGCGGGCCGCGCTAAGGAGAGTAACCGAGTCAAGGTCGAAGACCGGTTTGGCCTGGGGGTGATCTCCTAATGAGACGTAATCACCGGTCAGGCAAAGGACGTTTTCGAGGCCCAGTGTATAGGCGCTCAGGAGGTCGGATTGGAGCGCAATACGATTACGATCACGCGTGGCAAGCTGAAATACCGGTTCTATTCCTGCTTTTTTGAGCAGCACACAGGTAGCGAGCGATCCCAGACGCATCACCGAACTCTGCTGATCGGTTACATTAACGGCATGTACACGCCCGCACAGGTGCTTGGCGTTCTCCAACATCTCCGTGACATCGATCCCTTTGGGAGGGGCGACCTCAGCGGTGACGGCAAATTCTCCTGCTGATAAGGTCTGTTGCAGCGAGGTCATTTTTTCACTCCTTTATCCCGTGCTAATTGGCGACTGGCCGGCTTTGTCGTCCGCGAATGGTCTCGCAGTCGCTCTGGTGCGGAGATAAAAGAGGCGAGGTTTCCGCTCTCCTTCACCTGCTTGTAGATCATTACCCACGCGCAGTTCTTCTCTGAATCGACCTCACACTTCTCCTCTTTTGCCCCACCGCAGGGCCCGTTCAGCAGACCCTTAGAGCAGCGCGTTACAGGGCATATCCCACCGGTTGAGTCAAGGACGCAGTCTCCGCACATCGAGCAATATTCTTCAAACTGGCCGAACCGTTTGACCGTGCCAAGAAAGAGCGACTCGTTCGCCGGATGGACGATCTTTCCACTCGCCTCTTGCGCTATCTGTGCCCCGCCGCCGCAGGACATAGCAAGTACAGAATCAGATATCTCTATCGCATCGCGGTGTTTGCGGAACTGTCTTTTGGCCTCCAGGAGGTTGCAGCCCGGTTCCAGGACGACCGATCCGGAGATTGTTTTGCCTTCTTGTTCGAGGCGTTCGGATAGCGCCTTAACCTCGTCTTCCCCTCCAGTTTTGCAGACCGTTGCACACTCCCCGCACCCAACGAGAAAGATTGTCTTCTTGCCTGCCAGAGATTTGAGAATCTTAGAAAAGGGTCTCTGTTCAGTGATGATCATCTACTGCTCCTTTTAATTTCAGAGTTCGGTGCAGCGAACACCGCTGCGATCGGCTGCCGACTTCGATGCAAACCCACCTGTCTTCAGTGCCCTTCTTTTCTTCTATCTGCCGCTGATGTGGTGCACAAAACTATTGCGTCAGTTTAACCGTCAGTTCAGGATAAGTCAATATGGCTGCTTTTCTGCACTGTTCTGAGAACACCCTTATCAGCACATTTATTGCCGCCTTAGCAGATGGGTAGTCCCCCCTCTACCACCTACTTGCCAGTCTGATCCATCTTGACAGCCAGATTTTTACCGACTATAATAACAATTATAAGTGTAAAAGATGATAGTTTTAACGAATCATCGCCTCACATGCAGCGGAGAATAAGATAATATATAGCGTTAAAAGAGTGCGGGTGAAGCTTCTGCCTCTCAAAGATCTCACCCCGCAGATAAAGCAAGCGCAGAAAAAGAGGAATATATGAAACTCGCTATTGCCGGTAAAGGCGGGGTAGGCAAAACAACGATAGCTGCTCTCCTCGCGGGTCTCTTTCGGCGCGATGGGAGCGCTGTTTTAGCGATCGATGCCGATCCGGATGCCAATTTAGCCGCCAGTTTAGACTTTCCCCTTCCACAAGATATCATCCCGATCATTAAGATGAAAGGTTTAGTCGAAGAACGTACCGGCGCCAAGACAGGTGCGATAGGTGCATATTTTAACTTGAACCCCCATGTAGCTGATATACCTGATAGATATGCCGTCTCCCACAATAACATTAAGTTAATAGTGATGGGCGGCTTTCGCTCTGTTAGCAGTGGCTGTTTCTGTGCGGAGAATGCGTTCTTACAGGCGCTGCTCAGCCATTTACTGATTAAACGGGATGAAGTGATCATCGTGGATATGGAAGCAGGGATAGAACATTTAAGCCGCGGGACAGCGGCGGCAGTAGACCTGTTAATCATTGTAGTCGACCCTGGGAGGCGGAGCATTGAAACAGCACATAAGATCCGAGAGCTGGCAAAAAGCGCCGGCATCAAGCGGGTGCAGGCGGTTGGTAATCGGATCCGCAACACAGAAGATGAGGAGCTGTTAACTGCGGCGCTATCGCCGATAGAGATACTGGGCGTTGTTTCTGATAGTGCACGCATCCGCGAAGCGGATATCAAATGCCAACCTCTCCTAAGTAGTGATGAGAAGATCATCAAAGAAGTTGAACGTATTAAGGCCGCCATCGCGGGGCAATTAGGCTCTATGTGTTAACCGCTCGCCAGAAATGTTAAAACCCAAAACCTAAACACAGGAGGAATAAACCGATGGGATTGACGATTGCAGTAGCGGGAAAAGGCGGCACCGGCAAGACGACTGTTGCTGCACTTATTATCGGTTATTTAAAGAATAATACTGATGGTCCTATTCTAGCGGTCGATGCTGATCCTACTGTTAATTTAGGTGAAGCGATCGGATTGGCGCCGGATACTTCGATCGGCGCTGCGCTGGCGGAATTCCGGGAGAATTTAGCGGATCTCCCCCCGAGTACTCCGAAGCATGAATATTTGCAGGCCAGGCTGGCCGAGATTCTGATCGAGGGCAAGAAGGTCGATCTGCTGGTGATGGGGCGCAAAGAAGGAGCAGGATGTTATTGTTACCCCAACCAGATATTGCGACAGTATCTTAACGTGCTGGCGAAGAATTATCCGTACGTTATCATCGATAATGAAGCAGGGATGGAGCATCTGTCGCGAAGGATAACGCAGGATCTAGATGCCCTGCTGCTGGTCTCCGACCCGACTGTCAGAGGGGTAAAGACAGCTGGGGCTCTGCGGGATCTGGTAAAAGAACTCCAGCTAACTATCAAGACTATTTATTTACTGGTCGGGCGGCTGCGAACAGATTTAAATCCGTTGGTGCGGGAAGAGATCGAGCGGCAGGAGCTGGAACTAATCCAGATCATCCCTGAAGACGACGCAATAGTCGATTACGGTCTTCACAGTAAATCACTGACCGAGTTACAGGAGGATTCTCCGGCTGTAAAGTCGATCAACAGACTGATGGCGCAAATTATGGTTAAATAACCGATAAAACGTGGAGAGGAGGAAAGATGATTCTCATCGGTGAAAATATCAATATCATGTCAAAGGTCACTTCGCAAGCGCTGAAAGATAAGGACCCTCAGCCCATTCAGGATCTAGCCGTTGCGCAGGCAGAAGCAGGGGTCGATTACCTCGATTTAAACCTCGGCCCGGCGCGGAAGAACGGCGATGCGCAAATGAAGTGGCTGGTGGAGATAATTCAGGAAGTAACCGAGCTGCCGCTATCGCTCGATACCACCAATCCCATAGCGATGGAAGCCGGTTTGGCTGTCTGCAGAAACAAAGCATTGATAAACTCCGCTTCCGGCAAGCAAGAGAGTATAGCGAGGATGATGCCGTTGGCGTCAAAGTACTCTGCCGAGGTGATCATCTCCGTGCTCAACGATGAGGGGATTCCTTCCGATGCCGCTGGCCGTGCGGAGAGCATCATGGAAACGATTGAAATTGCTAATGAACTTGGCATTCCCAATGAAAATATCTGGGTCGATCCGATCCTTTTACCTGTCGGCGTCGATCAGCAAGCGATAGTTGACTATGTGGAATTTATCGCGATGCTCGCTGATATAGCGCCAGGGGTTAAATCAACGGTAGGTTTGTCAAATTTGGTGAGTGGAGCGCCGGCAGATCTTAAAAGCATTCTCACCTGCACTTATATGATCATACTTGAGCGTTCCGGTCAATATTCGGCCATCGTTGATTCCTTTGACAACGAACTTATCAGACTCAATCGGGGCGAGCTGCCGAATATTACTGCAGCGGTTCGCAAAGTAATTGACGAAGAAGAGATCGATATAGCGAGCCTCTCTTCGCAAGAGCGTAACTATGCAAAGACAGCTCGCGTTCTTACTGGGAAGGTCCTCTATTCCCATTCCTGGTTGGAATTGGATTAGGAGGAAGCAAGCAACATTCAGGCTGTCATTGCAAAGCACACCGCCGCGTTTCACACGTGGTTGCAATGACAAGTAAGTTGGTGGCTGGCAAAGGAAATATATGCGAATACTGGTAATATTACAGGGTAAATATGGCAACCGAATCGTAAAGACGATGCAGCGATATATGCCGGCGAAATGGAATCTGAAGATCCACTCCTTTCCCACTCCCTTACCTGTAGTCGATGAGGATTCGTTGAGTAATCTGTTGCCGGAGCAGTTGCCAGCAGCAGATTTGCTGTTGTCATTGGCTGAAGATCCGATTGTTGCCGAGCTGCTTCCGGACATGGCAGACTTAAGTGGCGCCACGGCAGTCCTTGCTCCGGTGGCCAACCGTAGTTGGCTGCCTCCGGGGTTAGCGAACCAGATCAAGCGAAAACTGGAGCAGAAGAATGTGAGCATGGTAACGCCTCTCCCTTTTTGTGTTCTCACCAAGAATGATAGTGATAACGAGTTTGTCAGAGAGTTTGCGCAGCTATTCGGCAGGCCCTGCGTGAAAGTCGAACAAGCACAGAAAAGAATAAAAAAGATAACGGTCTTGGCAGACGCTCCTTGCGGAAATACGCGGTTTGTAGCGGAAAAGCTGGTTGGAACCGATGTCAAGAATGCATACTTTCAAGCCGGATTACTCCACCACGCGCATGTCTGTTACGCAACGATGGTGATGGATCGCCAGTTCAACGATACACTGATGCACCGGTCCGGATTAGCGATGAAACAGGCGGTGGCAGAAGCGATAAAGAGTGCATCATCAGCAAGCGACAATAGCTGACAAGAGTCAAGGAGGAAAGGAATAGCATGGCATATCAACCGACGCTCGCAACCTATCCCGGCAAGATAGAGGAAGTAATTCTCGGGCCAGGTGATAATTCTGTCCGAATTGGAGGCGAAGATACACTCCCCTTCCATTCATTTGAAGGCACGCTCCTTAATCCTCCTAAACTGGCGCTGGAGATCTGTAGCACGAATCAAGCGAACTGGACAGAAGCGGTGACAAGAGACTGCAGCGATCTGCCGAGCGAGCCGGCAGACTGGGCAAAAAAGTATACCGAAGACCTTGGAGTAGAGATCATTGCATTGCAATTTATCGGGACTGATATCTCGCTCGAAGAGATGACAAAGACGGCAGTCAAAGTCGTCGAAACCGTTGATGTACCGATCATTATCTATGGGACAGGCATCTCCGAGCAAGACAAGGCGCTGCTACCTCAGATAGCCGCGGCTTGTGCCGGCAAAGGCTTACTGCTCGGACCGGTAAAAAAAGAGAATTACCGCGAGATCGCTGCTGCCTGCGTGGCGTATGATCAGCGGGTCATTGCCCAAACACCTCTCGATATCAATGCGACAAAGCACCTAAACATCATGCTTACAAAAGAAGGACTCTCTGCGGATAGGATCGTAATTGATCCTTTGAGCTCTGCATTGGGATACGGGATGGAATATAGCTATTCGGTAATGGAACGTGTTAAGCTGGCTGCCCTTGCCCATAATGACAAGATGATGCAGATGCCGATCATCGCCAATATCGGAGCAGAGTGCTGGAAGACGAAAGAGGCGAAAGAAGATGGAACGCAGGGTGTTCTCTGGGAAGGAATAACAGCTCTTTGTCTTATCCTGGCCGGGGCGAATGTCGTTGTCCTGAGAAGCCCGCATACCTATAAACTGGTACAAAAAATGCTGTCCAAACATCTACGAGGAGGACCATGACCATATCAAACAACAAAGAACAGGCGTTAAAGACTATTAAGTCTGAGGAAAACTGGGAGCCTGTCGGGCCAACACCATTGCCACAGATCTCTGATTTAAGAAACTGGAGCATGCGGCTGCTTAAAACCTACAAACCATTTTATGCTCCTTTTTGTGACCTGTGTTGCAACTGCACCTTTGGTAAATGCGACCTTACAGCAGGGAAAAAAGGCGCCTGTGGAATTGACATTGCTACTCACCAAGCGAGGTGGGTGCTTATGCAGTGCTGTATGGGTCTTTCCGCTCATGGTGCGCATGGACGCCACTTAATCGATCATCTTATTGAGAAACACGGCGCAGACTATAAGATAGATTTAGGCATGCAAGTAGATGTGGAAGCGCCGATAATCAGGACCGTTATGGGGCTAAAGCCTGAAACCCTGGCCGACTTAAGAACAGCGATTGAGTATGTAGAGCGGGGACTTATTCATCTTGTCTCTTCAACCCACACCGGGCAGGAAGGAAACAATCTTGATTTTGAGAATAAGGCTCTCCATGCCGGAATGCTTGACCACGTGGCAATGGAAGCGGCCGATATTGCCCAGATCACCGGCTATAAATATCCGACATCCGTTGCTGATACACCGTTGGTAGACCTGGGTTGGGGTGCAATTGACAAGACCAAGCCGACAGTTTTAGCCATCGGGCATAATGCTGCCTCGATCAATTCAATGATCGATTATCTGCGGGCAAATGATCTTGAGGATAAAGTTGAAGTCTGCGGTATATGCTGTACCGCGCATGACATAACCAGGTACTCTGATAAGGCTAAGATAGTAGGTCATCTCGGTAGACAACTGTTCTTTATCCGTTGCGGTATCGCTGATGTCGTGATGACTGACGAACAATGCGTCCGAGCAGACGTGCCGGAAGAAGCGCGCAAAGCTGGAACGGCGCTGATCGCCACCTCTGATAAGATAAGCTATGGGCTGGAAGACGTCACAGAGAAAGAAGTCGATGAAATAGTAAAGCTGGTGACAGAAGAAAAGCAGCAAGTTTTGATCCTCAACGACGAGAAGGCCGGCGCCGTAGCGGCAAAAGTAGCAATAGCCCTTGCTCCTAACCGCAAAAAAGGGTTTCTCGAGATAGAAGCAGCGACCGAGTTGGCAAAGGACTGTATCGCCTGTGACTTTTGCAGTCAAGCCTGTCCTAACCTGCTATCGATCGGTAAAGCGATCAAGCAATTCGCCGCCGGCGACATCATGACGTTGAGCGAAACATTCAAGCGGTGTTTCACTTGCGGGAAATGTGAACAGAAATGTCCGCGCGACATTCCTATTGTCAAGATTATGCAAGCAGTAGCGACGAAAGAGACATATAACGTTCGCAGTGGTCGCGGACCAATTCATGATGTAGAGATCCGGCAAGTCGGCTCACCGATCGTTTTGGGCACTATTCCCGGGATAGTCGCGTTTGTCGGATGTTCTAACTATCCAAAAGGCGACGAAGAAGTTGCTGATATGATGAATGAGTTCGCTAAGCGAAAGTACATTGTAGTTGCCTCAGGGTGCGCAGCGATGGCGGCCGGGATGGTCAAGGATGAAGAAGGCAAGACCATCTGGGAGAAGTATCCGGCTGGGTTTGAAGCCGGCGGGGTGCTGAATGTCGGCTCATGTGTCGCCAATTCCCATATTGTCGGGGCTGCTATCAAGGTAGCTAATATTTTTGCTAAACTGCCGGGACGGGCAAATTATGAGGTGATTGCAGATTACATTATCAACCGTGTCGGTGCATGTGGAGTGGCCTGGGGCGCATATTCACAGAAAGCGCTGGCAATTGCAACCGGGTGTAATCGCTGGGGAATTCCAGTGGTGCTCGGTCCACATTC
>CAYSQQ010000043.1:0-8168 GCA_964433275.1 uncultured Thermotogae bacterium | reverse complement strand
TGAAAGACTAAAATGGGGAAAAGAACGAGCGCACTGAGCATCTTTGCTTGATCTTTGATGTTTACATTTTTTCATCTCTCCAACCATGAACCCCGGAACTTTGAACCTGAAGTATTTACAGCGAATTTTGGCGTCTTGGCGAGAAAAAGGAATTTGCCGTTTTTTTGCCCATCCAATTACCTGTCCAGGCGGCCTGGCGGCAGGCAGTCCTTTTACCTTGCCTGAAACGTGAGGACCCGTTGTTTTAAAAGGGTAACCCAAAGCCAAGCTTGTTTATAATTTTGAGGTCTTTCGCAAGATGGCTGATAGGAAAGAGATTACAACATCGGAATCCTTACGGTATTAAGAAACTCAGCGACCATACCAAGCAGGTACCGATATCTGCAACTGTCTCCCTAATGATACAGGCGCTCGGGGTCGTCCCCGACTACCGGGTCAACAACTGTAGGTCCAATCCCTTGTGGTTGCCCGTCTTTCCACGCTGGCGAGACATTTTGGATACCCACCAGGGGCGCCCTACAAATTCAATGATCCCATTTTAGGGAGTTGGTCTGGATGTATAGGTAACTACTCGAAACAACAAAGAGCCGTATTATTTCACACTATAGTATTATTTCACCAACCGGTGAAAGCATATCGGAGAGTAAAATGATTGAGAGAGATCCTTGCGCAAGGAGAAGACGCAACTTGTAACTGCCTCGATCGGGTTCCGTTCTTGAAAATCCGGAATGTCAAGCACACCAAGAAAGAAGACCTGACCCCAAAACCCTGCTTTGTCCATTTTGCGGGGTCCGGTACAAAACAGTTTGACATATCACTATTATGTAATATACTCGTCAGTTACGGGGAGTAAATGGATAATAGTACATTCATCTAAACAACGAGGATGATTGGCAAGTTTTGTCGAATGTCCTTTCATCCGGATGGCGCAGATGAAACAGGGCCGTGCAAGTGAATGGGCTGCCTTGGAGGGTTGGCGTCATGAGCGGATCAAGCCACACCTCACTCTCATACGTGAGTTTGTAACAGTTTAGTTAGGAGGTAAATATAGAATGAAAGCAGTGGGATATATGGAAGGGACGGATCCGATCCTTTTGGCTGAATGGGCCGCTTATGGAATCGAAATGATGCCGCTCAGCAACGGTGCTGACGGCCACGGAAAATATATCGCTCATCTTGCAACAGCAGATGATATTGCTCTTGTGATTGGCTATCTCCATAAGTTTATGCCGGCCAAAAGGATGAGTATCAAGGCAAGCGATATGCTCTTTGCATGTAAGACACACAATATTCCTGTCTTGGCGATTGTCCCGCGTGATTTTCATCCGCAGGCTAAAGTACAACTATGCGATTGCGCTAGTGATATTCAACTGGTTGATCCCGCTGATCTCTGGGAAACGACTCGCTCGTTACTCAAGTTGTAATCGTAAAAGCTCGTCGGAGATACCTTTTTATCGCTGACATAGAACCGCAGAAGAATGGCGGAAATTTATCTGTTTAGGAGGATCAATGACTGAAGATAAGAACAATCTGTTTGCAATTGTTCAGCAACAGTTAGATAAGGCAGCAGAGAAACTTGATCTTGATGCTGATGTACACTCGTTGTTACGCGAGCCGATGCGGATTCTGGAAGTAAATTTTCCTGTGAAAATGGATGATGGGACAACAAAGCGGTTCACCGGTTATCGGGTACAATATAATGACGCACTCGGTCCGACCAAAGGTGGACTACGCTTCCACCCCGATGAAACGATCGATACGGTGAAAGCACTCGCCGCGTGGATGGTGTGGAAGTGTGCCGTAGTCGATATCCCGTACGGTGGTGGAAAAGGGGGGGTTGTCTGCAACCCCAAGGAGCTCTCAGTCGGGGAACTTGAACGGGTCACTCGCGGGTACATCCGTGCTCTCGGTCGGTTCATCGGCCCGGAGAAGGATATCCCCGCACCGGACGTCTACACCAATCCGCAGATCATGGCGTGGATAATGGACGAATACTCGCAGATCGTCGGTTACAACTCACCAGGAGTGGTCACTGGTAAGCCGATCCTGCTCGGTGGATCGCTCGGCCGTGGAGACGCTACGGCACGCGGAACAGTATACACTATTCGCGAAGCAGCAAAAGGATTGGAAATCGATCTGAAAGATGCGACTGTCGCTGTGCAAGGATATGGTAATGCCGGTTACTTTGCTGCCAAACTGATGTTAGAGTTGACCGGAGCCAAGATCGTTGCGGTCGCCGACACACGCGGCGGCGTCTACTCTGTCGATGGAATCGACCCTGATGCCGCATTCGAGCATAAGAAGGCGACCGGTTCCGTCTCCGGGTTCCCCGCGGCAAAGGCGATCACCAACCAGGAGCTCCTTGAGCTTGAAGTCGATGTGCTGATCCCGGCGGCGATTGAGAACGTGATTACCGCCGAGAACGCACATGCGATAAAAGCAAAGATCATTGCTGAGGCAGCGAACGGCCCCACGACACCCGCAGCCGACGTGATTCTACAGGAAAACGGGAAATTCATCATCCCTGACATCCTCTGCAATGCAGGAGGCGTTACTGTTTCTTACTTCGAATGGGTACAGAACACCAGTGGCTATTATTGGAGCGAGGAAGAAATACACGCAAAGTTGGATATCAAGATGACCAAAGCATTTTACGAAGTCTATGCAATGGTCAAGGAAAAGGGTGTAGACAGCCGGACTGCCGCTTATCTGGTCGCTATCCAGAGAGTTGCTGCGGCGATGAAATTACGTGGATGGTGTTAATCCGACGGCACTTACTCGACACAGAGTTCAAATAGGGGAAGGGAGAGGATTCAACCGTTCCGCAAGACTTACCCTTCGGTTTGGGCGGTTTTTGGGTCCGGTCTTCTTGCTTGGTGTGCTTGACATTCCGGATATTCAGGAACGGAACCCGATCGAGGCAGTTACAAGTTGCGTCTTCTCCTTGCGCAAGGATCTCTCTCAATCATTTCACTCTCCGATATGCTTTCACCGGTTGGTGAAATAATACGGCTCTTTGCTGTTTGGTGAGGGTACCTGCACATCCAGGCCAACCCCCTAAAATGGGATCATTGAATTTGTAGGGGTGCCCCTTGTGGGTACCCAAAATGTCTCGCTATCGTGGAAAGACGGGCAACCACAAGGGATTGGACCTACAGTTGTTGACCCGGTAGTCGGGGACGACCCCGAGCACCAGGTAGACAAGGTTCACCTGCCTGCGTGCGCCTGCCTGGCTGGCAAACAGGGACACGCACAGGCAGGCCACAGGCGCAAAGGGGGATGGCTTAACCTCCACTACCATGCTGGAACGATGCCGCCGGGACAGCAAGCGCGCCCAGGCTTAAGCCCTACTGCATGAATACCTTGCTGTGCCGTTCCCTCGATATATTCGTGCTTTTGCCCGGATCTTCCTTGGCGTTCGCTGCGCCTCGGCGCGAGTATACTTTTGAGGAGCTGTGCTCTTCCGAGTGCGGGCGGGGGCGTTTAACGGTCGAGTCAATTTAAGCATCTCTTCTGAGCGTCTCTGCGCGGCAACGTCGCTGGGCCGGTTACCCACACCAAATAGCGAGGAACCATATTTAAGGAAAATTAGGGGGTCAGGTCTTTTATGACCCTGGATATTCCAACGTTCAAATTTCTGTTCCAATCTCGTAGTTAGAGGTTATCTTCGTTACTCCAGCGATGGTGTTGGCAATTGGACAATACTTGCTTAGCGATAAGTCGATTGCTTTTTTGAGGTTTTCTTCTGGGACGTCATTGGTAACGTAATAGGTGATATGCACCTTTGTCACTACCTGTGGGTATTCCTTTGCCCGTTCCTCGTCGATCTTTATTGAAAATGCTGCGGGTTCAGTTCTCATCTTGCGCAAGATAGAGATTACATCCATCCCTGTGCAGCCCCCCAGCGCGATCAGCATAAGATCAAGCGGCCGCGCTGCACTGTCTTTGCCTCCGCTGACCTTTGTCGATGCATCCATCAACACGCTGTGGCCACTACTCCCTGTTCCGACAAATTGCATCCCTGATATCAAATTAATTCGTGTTTCCCCCACGATTCCTCCCATATTTAATTATTTGAATAGTTGATAAACGTTACTGATTAACCTATAATCTTAGCGTGGAAAACGATGACAAACAACTTATTTGAGCGCCTACCTTTGGCAGTACCAGTAAATAGGAAAAAATAATTGGAGGAAGCTGGTTTCTTAACAGTATCTATTTACCGTGTACATCCGATGTATTGTACGGAATACAGGCGATATTTAAACATCATCAGAGAAACCAGCAATAACGATGGAACACAATATAATTGTCTATACAACTCCGACCTGTTCATGGTGTCATGCGGTCAAAGACCATCTAAGCAGCCATAACATCCCCTTTGAAGAAATTGATATCGCCGCAGATATGGAAAAAGCACAAGAGTTGCTCGATAAGAGCGGTCAATACGGTGTTCCTGTTCTCGATATCGATGGGACAATCATTGTGGGGTTTGATCGGGCGCAGATCGACAGTCTGCTAAATCTGTAGAAACAGGGGCAAAGACGACAAACGGAAGAGGACCCAAGGCGATTCTTCAAACGAGTAACGCCTGATCAGAAACGGCTTTCCTGGTTTTAGATGGTGAAACATCCGCTGCAGAATGCAATAGCAGACCCCAACTTGTGTTTAACTCGGTAATCTTTGCAGAATGCCCGTGATGAGTGCTCCAAGTTCCTTCTCTTTTCTCTTTGTCACTTCGATCACTTCTTTATGCGACAGACGCGCTTGTGGGTCGATTCCTGCTGCCATATTTGTTGCGCAGGAGATCCCCAATACTTCTATCCCGGCATGAGCAGCAGTGATCACCTCAGGGACGGTGGACATTCCAACTAGATCAGCGTCGAGAGCGCGGAACGCTCTGATCTCGGCCGGAGTTTCATAGGATGGTCCAAGCACAGCTATATAGATCCCTTCTTTGAGAGTGATCTCGGCAGAAAGGGCTACCTCTTTAGCTAACGTGCGTAAACGAGAACTATATGCGTCAGACATATCAGGAAAACGCGGTCCCAAGCGATCAAAGTTCTCTCCCCGCAGCGGATTATCGCCAAGAAAATTGATGTGGTCAGTGATCAACACCAACTCACCAATCACAAAGTCGGTGTTGATCGCTCCGGCCGCATTGGTGATGATCAACGTCTTTATTCCGAGCAAGGCGAGCATCCGTACCGAGAATACTACTTCATCAACTGTAAATCCTTCATAACAATGGACGCGACCGCGTTGGATCAGTACAGGGCGATTGCTGATCTTTCCTGCCCAGAACTCCCCCTGATGGCCGGCCACTGTGGAAAGGGGAAAGTGGGGAATTTCATCCCATGTGATCGTGGCACCATCTTCTGTTGGCAGAATTTTGGACAGACCGCTGCCACAGATGATTGCGATCTTAGGTGCAATACAGATGCGCCTTTGCACTATATCTGCCGCTTGTTCTATCTTTTGCAGTAATTCTTCACGACGGATCGAATCCATAATAACCTGCTACCTTTCAAGTGTGTAAAAGTGCACACTCGCAAGTTCGCGTTTCATCCAGGTCCGCCCCGGAGGGTCTTACGTCCTGTCCACGCGCGTTTTTAGGTCTCGACGTAGCCACTACCGCGACCGCTCTCAAAGTCTTGACGGAAACTCCAACTAATTGTGCGAACTCTCTCACGTTGTAGATGTTCATAGCGAGCATTATAACACACTATTGGGTAGTCGTCAAGTCAACTGTTGTATCTCCTCATTAGGTTTATTGAGTTCATTGGGTTGCTTTTACAACTATCAGCTTCTGGATGAACGTTACACGTTCAACTGCTTCAAACTGACTGCTGCTCACTTTTTTATTCCCGTTTCAGGGGCCTAGTCATCAACGCATCTACGATTGTTAAAGGATCCCCTTTTTTACACAGCAAGCGATAGACCGCTTCGGTTATCGGCATTTCAATACCCTCTCCTATTGCCAATCGATGGATAATCTCAGTTGCATGCACCCCCTCGGCGACCATTGTCATCTGATCCAGGATTTCGGCAATTGGCTCACCCTGTCCGAGCTGATATCCGAGGTGACGATTACGGCTATGCTTGCTTGTACAGGTGGTAACAAGATCGCCGAGGCCGGAGAGACCGAACAGAGTCTCTTCCTGTACATCGAAGACCCGGCCGAAGCGGACCATCTCCGCCAAACCGCGGGTAATCACTGCCCCCCGACTGTTATCGCCATAACCAAGGCCGTCGGTAACACCGGTGGCGATAGCGATAATATTCTTGATTGTAGAGCAATATTCCACTCCCTTGATATCGGCAGACAGGTAGATACGGAATCTCGGCGTGGAGAGCGATGCTTGGATTTCCTTTCCCAACGCAATATTCTGTCCAGCAAGGACGACCGCTGTCGGCATATCCCTTCCCACCTCTTCAGCATGGCTAGGGCCTGAAAGGGTGAAAACGGCTTTTGGACTGGCAATTTCTTCGATTACTGCCGAGAGCGTCTTGCCGGAAGGACGATCGAGGCCTTTTGCTAAATTGATAAAGATCTTGCGATCAAGCGATGTCAATAGAGCGATCTTCTCCACAATCTCTCTTACGGCAAAAGAAGGGACAGCGAGAACAAGGATTTTGCTGCCGGCGGCCTCCTCTAAAGAGGCTGTTATTCTCAGATTCTCTGGGAGAATCACTCCGGGAAGATAACGCCGATTTTCACGTAATCGATCGATCGCAGATGCATTGACCGGATCGCGTGCCCACAAAATTACATTGTGACCACAATTGGCTATTACGCGGGCAAAGGCGCTGCCCCATCCTCCTGCTCCGATCACCGAGCAGTCCATTGGTCTATTTCCCCTCTACCGGTAACGGCATCTGTTGACCAACGTGTGCTAAGAGCCATTCAATCGCTTTGGTTAGTGGATCTTCTTCCTCTGTCAATTCAATATCCGGAGTCAATCCATACTCATGGACAGGATAGCCGAGTGGGGTGAAGTATTCACCGGTAGTAAGTCGCAATACTGATCCGTCGGCGAATTCGATCATCCGCTGGATGACGCCTTTGCCAAATGAGCGTTCACCGATCAGAACCCCCATCCGGTGGTCACGAATCGCACCAGCAACAATCTCAGCTGCGCTAGCCGTTCCACTGTTGATTAATACAACCAAAGGAAGATTGGGAATCTCATTACCTGCTGAGCGGAACGGCGGTCTCGGTGCAGCACGCTCGTTGATCGAAACGATCACTCCTGTATCGACAAACTGGCTCGCTATTGCAACTGCCGCTGATAAAAGTCCGCCCGGACTGTTGCGTAGATCGATGATCAATCCATCTAACTCCTCAGGATTAAGAGAAGAGAGCGCTGCATTAAGGGCAGTGATTGCACCGTGGTTGAAACGAGTGATGCGAATGTATCCGATGCGCCCCTCTTCAAGTAGTTCATAGCGCACCGGCACAATATGGATGATATCGCGAATGATCGTAATATCCTTTTCCACTTCGTCAGTACGAAGAACGCGGAGGGTCACCGGTGTCCCTACTTCACCGCGAATTCTCATTGCTGCCTCTCTTAAAGTGATCCCTTCTGTCGTTGTACCGTCGATGGCGATGATGATATCACCTGCCTGTATCCCAGCGAGATAGGCCGGTGTTCCGTCAATCGGCGCAACTACCATCAATTTTTCATCTTGGAGCGTTATTTCAATTCCTACTCCACTGAACCGTCCTTCGAACCTCTCGCGCCATTGACGGTTCTCTTCCGGCGAGAGAAACTCGCTGTAAGGATCGTTAAGTTCCTTTACCATCCCGCGCAATGCTCCGTGCAGTAATTTTTGCGAATCTATGCGATCAGACCAATGAAAATGAGTGCGGATCAGGTGGTATATCTCAACTACCGGCGTAAATATCTCTGCTTCATTGCGCTGTGCGCCACTGACCATAGCTACCAATAAGGCTAAGATGATGACCAACAACAACGCTTTAACGCCCTTTCTTATTATCAACTTTGATCACCCCGTTACTGATTGTCTTTTCTTATTATATCTGATTACGCAGGATAATGGAAGGGTGAGAATCGCTTGTGATTCAATCTCTGAGTAATAAAATTTGGCTCCTCACGGTTGAGACAAAATAGCCATCAGAGAAGGGCTGAAGAGACCAGTTT
>CAYSQQ010000042.1:0-8296 GCA_964433275.1 uncultured Thermotogae bacterium | reverse complement strand
ACTAGTTTTTCTTGATCGATTGATTCGCATACCATTTTGGTGTAAGGTTAATGATATGGATAAACGATTCTATAACCCCCAGCACGGAGAGATGTCCTTTCCTGAGGTCATCAATGCTTTGGTTGCAACGATGGAGGAAGATTCAAAGGCTCGTTATGCGATCTTTGTCGGGACTGATTCTGCTTCCGGTATGAGGGAGATTGATTTTGTCAGTGCAATTGTTTTGCATAAAATCGGTAAAGGCGGGCGCTATTTTTGGACACGGGAGAAGGCGAACAGGGTTCATTCTCTGCGCCAGAAGATCTGGCATGAAGCCTGGCTCTCGTTTGAGCTGGCACAAAGTCTGATTGCCGCGCTTGCCGAGCGCGTCGCTCTCGTCTACAATTTGGAAATTCATATTGATATTGGTGAAAACGGCCGTACCAAAGCGATGATCGACGAGGTGGTGGGAATGATCATTGGCAGCGGTTTCGCTGTCAGGATCAAGCCACATGCCTATGCCGCTTCCTCTGTCGCTGATCGGCATACTTAAACAGAGAGCGTTGTGGGTTAATAACTACTAATTATGGAACGAGAAAAAATTGCTATGGTAGCAGCTATTCTGAAGCGGATCGGTGATCATCTTTGACTTGGCTGCGCTCGCAGCGACTATCGTACGGTTGGAGAAAGAGATAGCCTCTCCCTCTTTTTGGGATGCTCCGTCCTCGGCGCGTCAGGTGATGCAAAACCTTGAGCGACACCGCTCCCTCTTCACACATTACCAAACGTTCAGCGATGAGCTGAACGAGATCGATACCATTTATCAAATAGCGTCTGATTTGAAAGAGGACGATGAGATTACGGCGCTGGAAAAACAGCTCTCTGCTCTTGAGCAAAGACTTCGTGTTTTCCAGATAGAAGTCTTCCTTTCCGGCCCTTATGACCGAAACGATTGTTATCTGTCAATCAATGCCGGAGCAGGAGGAACTGACTCACAAGATTGGGCGGCGATGCTGCTGCGCATGTTCGGTCGGTGGTGTGAACGATCCGGGTTCACACCAAAGTTACTCACTGCCAGTCCAGGAGAGATGGCAGGGATAAAGAGCGCTACATTAGAGGTCAGCGGGAACTATGCCTTTGGCTATCTCAAACGGGAAAAGGGGGTCCACCGGTTGGTGCGTCTCTCACCGTTTGATTCAGCTCACCGTCGCCACACTTCATTTGCTGCGGTCACTGTCATACCACAGGTTGAAACTGGAGAAGTGAATATTCTGTCTGATGATCTGCGGATCGATACCTACCGCTCCAGTGGAGCAGGGGGGCAACATGTTAATGTCACTGATTCTGCAGTGCGGATAACGCATCTTCCCACTGGGATTGTAGTTTCCTGTCAGAATGAGCGCTCGCAGCATCAGAATAAAGAGATAGCAATGAAGGTTTTGTATTCCCGGCTTGCTGAGCTGCTGCATGAACAACAGGCTCAGAAATTGGAAGAACTACAAGGAAAATTGGAAGAGATCGAATGGGGCAGCCAAATCCGTTCGTACATTCTCCATCCTTATCGCCTGGTAAAAGATCATCGCACAGGCTTGGAGACGGGGAATATCGATGCAGTCCTCGATGGAGAACTGACTTCCTTTATCGAAGCGATGGTCACAGGCAGTTACGGGAAAGGAGGTTAGGTTAAGGAGCTTGTTGGGAGCGGTTCAAGTATCCTTGTAGAATAATGACAGCAGAGAGGCCGTCACGTAAGCGCTTGCGCTGTTGTTGTGTAACATTTGCCTGTGAAAGGACCCGTTCGGCCTCAATAGTGGTCAACCGTTCATCATGCGTGTAGACCGGCAATGATAATTTTGAGCGAAGAACGGCACAGAATTTTAACACTTCTTGCGCCATTTCACCTAATGAATTGTCCATATTGAGCGGTAATCCGACGACGATCGCTCCTATCTTTTCTTGTTTGACCAGTGAAGCGAAGAAGGTAAGATCTTTTGCGGCAGAGATTCGCTGGTACAACGGGAAGGGATGCGCGATAATTTCCATCTCATCGCTTACCGCGATTCCGATTCGTTTGCGGCCGTAATCCAATCCGCAGATTTTCATTACCATTTCTCCTTATCTTCCCATATTGGCTAACGCCTGGCGGACGATCTCTGCCAGCGTTAATTTGTCATTTTGTACCTGCTCGATTGCGCGCCTGGCTTCACTGGCCGAGAAGCCAAGGCTCTTAGAGGTTAGAATCTGCAACGCCCTCTCTTGTTCGGCTCCTAATGGCAGGAGGCTACTCACCTCTGTGCCGTCTTTTATCACTTTTTCTCGTAACTCGATTAAGATCCGTTGCGCTGTTTTGCGGCCGATTCCTTTGATCTCCATCAGACGAGCGAGATCTCCCTTATTCAATACGTGGGCGAATTGGGCCGGCGAAAGAGAAGAGACGGTCTCCAAAGCCAAACGAGGGCCAACTTGCGGTACCGCCAACAAAAGTTGAAATAAACTGCGCTCATTAGGAGAGAGAAACCCGTACAGAACAAGCGTATCATCGCGGATGATAAGATGACTAAAGATTTGCGCTGCTTCACCTTGAGTGAGAGTAGCAATCGCTGTAGGAGGCATTAATAGACAATAGCCGACTCTTCCAACATCGATGACAATTTTGTCGTTTTCCAAACGAACAATCCGTCCCTCAAAATAATCGATCACAGATGCTCCTTAATTTCTATTGGTGTTGTTTAACCGCAAAGAAACGGCGAGATAGTGCTTTACCATGTACTGCGTGAGCCGTTGCTTTGCCTGCCTACAGGGAGGCGCAATGACACGAAAGTACGATATTGTCAACTTGACACCTCGCTCCGTTCTTCTTTAGTGGTTACCTTTTACCTGCTTGTTGAACAGTATAATGCCGATGGAGAGGTAAGTCATGTTACTGCCGGTCGGCCTTGCTCTGCAGCCAGTTTATTGGGTCAAGTTTCCGATAGCTCGCGATAGGAATGCGAGAATCATCAAGCTCGTTTCTTTGTCGATCGGACGGTTATAACTGCCGCAGCGGGGAGAATAGAGGCAAGCAGGACAACCTGCGTCGCACGGACATTCCTTTACTAATTCTGATGCCCGATTGAGCAATTGAGGAAGATGGGAAAAGAGCTTCTCTGTTATCCCTATCCCCCCGTCTGCTTCATCGAAGATCATGATCGTTGGACGGCCGGTGTTGCGATGGCAAGGAGTGGAGGCTCCGGTGATATCGGAATTATCACAGAGAACGGCAAGAGGGGCCATGGCGATCAGGGCATGCTCAGCTCCGTGGATGCCACCGAATAGCGCCTCTTGTGCAATGCCGGCGCGTTCAGAGTTGATCGTAATCCACAGCCCCGCAGTCTCGAAGATATGCGGCGGTAAATCGAGCTGCACAGTCGCTATGGTGCGCCCAAATTTCGCTTTACGATAACCAGTGAAACTTTGTGTTACCCGCAGACGCCCGTAATAGAAACCCGCTGTTGCGGCTATTCTCTCTTGCTCAATGTGGACAATCTGCACTGCGGAATTGGTGAGAATCTCTGTATGGTAATCGACATTTTCTTGTCTGGCCGTTGCCGTCCCCTCTGTTAGATTGAGAGTTTCGACGACATAGGTCTGGCCGCGATTAAGAAGAACTGCGCCGGAAAAGACAGACCGGCGCGCCCGCAGGCTGTCCATCGTCTCCAGTAACTTACCGTTACAAGTAACAGCGATCGTTTCCCCTGATATATTATCGAGATTAACCATTTCGTGGGCGCGGACCGTTCCCCGATAGATAAATCCCCGCGGTGTGCGGCTGAGGAGACCATTATCCACGAGGCGCCCCACGATAGGTCCTTGCTGTGGATCGATTTCATCATCAGCGAGGGGTAGTTCAGCCGCCGCACAGGCAAGGTGTCCATATTGGGTGTGAGGATTGTTCACATTGAGAACGAGATCTTCCTTTTGTCGATCAAAAAAGTGATCCGGATGGTGCAGTAAATATTGATCAAGCGGGTTTTCAAACGCCATGAATGTGATGAGTGACGGGTTTGTTCCCCTGCCGGCTCGCCCTGCTTGTTGCCAGGTGGAAACAAGACTTCCAGGATAACCGACGAGAATGACCGCGTCGAGGCTTCCGATATCGATCCCGAGCTCAAGCGCGCTCGTCGCCACCACGCCATGGATCGATCCCTGCCGTAGTTCCTGCTCAATACAGCGGCGTTCCTGGGGTAGATAGCCAGCGCGATAGGCAAGAATTCTCTTTTCAGGCACGAGTTGCGATGCCATGAGAGCTACTTGCTCTGCCATTGCGCGCGATACAGTGAAGCAGATAGTCTGTAACCCCTCGTTTGTCAAAAATGATAACAGTTGAGCTGCTTGTGAATAGATGGAACGATTGCGATTCAAGAGAGAGTTCCAGAACAAAACCGTCTTCGCACCGCGATTGAAGTTATTGTCAATGATCGGAGTGCACTTTCGGCCGGTGAGCGATGCACTGTATTCTATTGGATTGGCAATCGAGGCAGAACTGAGAATGAGCTGGGGGGATCTTTTATAATGACGAAGTATTCGTAATAAACGGTGAATAAGAAGCGCGACATTCGTTCCAAAAACACCGCGGTAGCGATGCGCTTCATCGATGACGATATATTGCAGATTGGCGAAGAAGCGACTCCATTTATGGTGCCATGGAAGGTAATAATGGAAAGCATATGGATTGGAGAGAATAATGCGTGCCCGCGCTCGGATCCTGCTGCGTTGATTCATCGGGGTGTCGCCGTCATAGGTGGCAGGAGCCAAGTTGATTTTCAGGGTTTGGTCTAAATCACGCAGCTTCTGTAATTGATCATTGGCCAGCGCTTTCATCGGGTATAGATACAGCGCAGTTGCGGTTGGATCAGCTAATAATCCCTCGATAATCGGTAAATTGAATGAGAGCGTCTTTCCAGAAGAGGTAGGAGTAGTGATGATGATATCTTCGCCTTTTCTGATCAATTCTATCGCCTCTACTTGGTGACGATAAAGCGAAATGGAGTTAGTTGACAGATAGGCAGTCAGTGATGGGGGCAAAGGAGAGATCAGATCTCCCAATAACAACCCATTAGAAGGAATCTCTTTTACGTAAGTCACTTGGTCTTGGTACCAATGTTGAGCAGCGAGTTTATCCAGCAGGTGCTTCATGAGCAGGGAGCAGCGAATTTTTTGTGATTTATTACCGGCAAATGGTGATCAATCAGCTGCTGCGAAAACCAAGACAAAAGGACGGCCAAACTAATGATGTCTTGCCGATTGTGGGCCAATATCGGAGTTAATAGGCGGCAGAGACCGCTGTCGAGGTAGCGAGAATAAAGAGCAGGGACGAGACTGCCAGGCAGGTCATCTTGTCGTTCAATACCAAGCTTGTAGCGTTCCACCGTTGATAATCGGAAATCAGGCAGTTCGTCCCTCCATCGGCGACGAGCATGACAGAGAAGGTCAAGTTGAAGCAACTCATCCGGCACAGGTAAACCGTAATATGCAGAGCGCTCTCGGACCATGTTCCAATCGAAGGCTTTGCCATTGTAAGTGACGAGCAACGCGCCGGCCTCCATTTCGCGGCCGATCATTATGAGGAGCGGAGGTTCTTCCCCCAGGTTTCGCGATAGATACTGTTTGAGCAACAAACCACCTGTTGTCAGTCGGGCAATGGAGATGAGGAATATCGGTGCATTATAGAGCCCTAAACTTTCTATGTCGAAAAAGAGGATTTCTGATTCATCAACCAACCCCGCTACAATGAGGTTGAGAGGATGAGACGCAGGGAGCCAGCGTGAAAGGATCTTATGTGCCTGCTTTGCGGGAAGTTCGCTCCCCAGTTCTTTCAGCAGCGCCAGCGCTGCCTTGCCCCAACGTGGATGGTCGGTGAGATCCCTGATCGAACCATATCCCTCACGATGCAAGCGGTGCTGATGGTGTTCTCCTATTCCAAATATCAACCGTAACTCTGTTTGCAAAAGTTCATGCGCCTGTGCTCGCGAGACACGAGAGGCAGAGAATGACAATTGTTCTTCGATGAGCAGGCAGGCCCCGAATTTTGTCTTAATTACTTTCTCGATAGGATGCACCGCGGTAATTATTCAGTCACAAAAAACTGATCGTTAAAGAGCTGGTATGATTTATAGCGTTCGTTGGGTTTATCAAACAGCGTAAAGACATATCATTGCGAAGTTAAGTTAAAGTAAACTTAAAGCCCTCTTGCTTAGAATTTTCCGAGATTTCTCGCTCTATTTGAGGACCGGGTTTGCAATTTTTGAGGTTGCGAGGGCTTGCCAACCAACATAACCCGCGGTGATCTTACCTTAAGGAGCAGAAAGTCGAGGTCCTATCTTTGTGACTCTCGCGTGTTTGGCGCTTGTCTCCCGTTAAATCTGATTTTCCTTCTCTTACTGATGCCCCCAAGGGAAAACAATGATATTAATGCTCACTGGTGTATGGTAGAAGAGCCATCCGTCTAGCACGACCTATCTCCCGCGTCATAGCACGTTGATGTCGAGCGCATAACGCGGTTGCTTTTCGGGAGAGTATTTTTCCGTGTCGGTTCATATACGGCTTGAGCATCTCCGGCTGTTTGTAAGAAAGATCAAGCTTTCGTTCGCAAACTCTACATTTTCTTCTTCGCTGAAATATTCTAAACATCGTTAAAAGGGAGGTATCTCCTTATTCTCTGTCTGATTCTGATCTGATTCTGGTGGCGCGGACACCGTGCCGATTGAGGAATCGGGGATTGTTTCAGCTGTTTCTTGACGCAATCCACCAAGGAACTGCACGCTTTGCGCTACAACTTCTATTACTTTCTTCCTTTCTCCTTCTGGTGTCTCAAAAGTATCGATTCGCAACCGTCCTTCAACAGCCACTGACCGTCCTTTGGAGAGATAATTGGCGCAATTTTCCGCCTGGCTGCCCCAGGTGACGATCGGGACAAAAGTGACTTCATCCTGCAGAGATCCCTGCGCATCCTTATACTTTCGATTCAGCGCAATTGCAAAGCGGGTTCGCGCTGTACCACTGGGCGTATATTTCAGCTCTGGATCGGCAGTTAGATTGCCGATCAATATAACCTTGTTCAAGCTGGCAACCATGCTTTCCTCCTTAAGAGAAGATGATCTCTTTTAATCACCTTGCGTGCACATTATCTGGTAACGCAGTATGTTTTCGTCTATGTTGAATCTATTTTCCAGTTTTACAACCTGTTCCGGATCTACGTGGAACGTAGTCAAGATATAGTAGCCTTCGCTGTAATGGTCAATTTCGTATGCTAAAATCCGTTTACCCCAATGGTCTATCTTTATTATTTCTCCCTTGGTTTCTGTCAGTGCCCAATGGATTTTATCCACCATGCTCGTACGTTCTTCCTCGGATAAATCCGGTTTAAGGATGTAAACAAATTCGTATTGTTTCACAGCTGTCACTCCTTTTTTATTGTGCAAAGAAAGACTTTATCCGACTTACAACCAATTGTCAAATTGCTTGTAAGTGCGTTGACAACGCAATTTTCAAAGCATTGGATATAAAAGTTCTGCCATGTGAATGCGGGAGGGCTGTTCCCTCTTGACAAAGAGTTAAATTGCTGCTATAATGGTGACAATTTTCGACCAACATAAAGAGGTGGTAAGGTGAATAAAGGAGATTTCGTCGACAAACTAGCGGAGAAAACCGGGTTTACTAAGAAGGATGCGCGTAGTGCGCTGGACTCAATGATCGGATTAATCACCGATGCGGTGGCCAATAACAAAGAAGTTCTTCTGACTGGATTTGGTAAGTTCGAAGCACGGGCTCGCAAGGAGTCCAAACGGATTAACCCACAAACGGGAAAACGGATTACGGTTCCCAAAAAGGTGGTGCCGGCATTCAAGCCGGGGAAGAACCTTAAAGATGCTGTCAGCGCAAAGCTTAGGGTTGGTCCCAAACTTAAAATCATGAAGAAATAATAAGGCAACTGCAATTAATCACAGCGTTGTTGCGCGCGCTGAATGCGTTAAAATTACTAACGTGACGCTTTGTGGTATGCAATTGGAGATGATGGATGATCGGGCCGAACGGGAGTTTGGTTTACCAGGATAGCAGAGGAGGTGCGCTGGTTATATACGTCGATGAGATAAAGTTTTCCGAGTAAAAGAGGGTGAAATTTGACAGTTACCCGGTTAAGGGAAGATCAAATAAGCTTGTCGGTTGATTGTTAAAATAGTCGAAGTTAATTACTTTCTGGCTTTGCAAATGCTAATACAAGGGCGATCCGCTATCTTCGCGGTCGCCCTTGTATTAGTTAACGGCGCAACTACACTAC
>CAYSQQ010000041.1:0-8313 GCA_964433275.1 uncultured Thermotogae bacterium | reverse complement strand
ATCTCTTCTCCGCCGGCGATTATCTCGGCTATTGCTCGTGTTATCGCTTGTTGTCGTGCCTTGTTATAGGTAAGAGTCAAGCTTTTGATCAGATCATCAGCATTGTCAGTAGCCGCTTTCATCGCTTGCCGCCGGATTGTATGTTCGCACATCTTCGTCTCTAATAGGTAGTGAAATATCTTCCCTGCTATATAAGTCGGCAAAAAATAATCCAGGATCCTGCCAACATCCGGTTCCACCAGCGCGTCGGTGGGCGATAGCTCTTCTGCCGGCGTTATCGGAAGTATTCGTTCGACTGTTACGCGTTGGAGCAACTCGGAGAAAAAACGCATATAGACGACATAAACCTTGCCTGCTTTACCGTTCTGGTACAGAGAGAGCAGATCTTTGGCGATCTGTTGCGCGGCTGCTCGTGTCGGCTCTTCATAGAGACGGGAATAGACTGTAAGTAATTCGTCCACTTTTCCAGCGAAGAAAGAACGCGCTTTCTCTCCGCCGGCGATGATTCTTCCATTGCCATTTTGCTTTAGCAGTAGATCATAGCCGGCGCGATTGATCGTTCCTTTAAACCGACCGCACAGGCCCCGATCAGCATTTAAGATCAGGATCGCTACTTCTGCTGCTGGGTTGGAAGCCAGCAGCGGATGGCTCAGTTCAGCGTGGCTCGCTTCTGCTAAAATCGCAGCGAGAGCGCTGTCAAGCGCTTCTGCATACGGTCGTTCTGCTGTCAACTGTTTCTTCATGCGGGTTGCTTTTGTCATTGCAATCGCATTCATTGCTTTGGTGATCTGCCTGATATTGGAGATATTGCTGATCCGCCGCTTGATCTCCCGGATATGCTCTGCCACGTTATCCCCCGAAGATCTCTTGGAACGCAGTGAGCGCGTCCTTGATCAGCGTCTCTATCTCGGCGTTGAATGCCTTTTTTTTGCGCAGCAAAGTGAAGATACCTTCGTGTTCTGCATGGAGGAAGCGGAGAAATTCGACAGAAAACCGTCTGATTGCATCGACTGCAACCGCATCCAGGTGGTCGTTCACAGCAACATAGAGTAAGACGACCTGTTCTTCGATCGGCATCGGTTGGTATTGATCCTGAGTCAATATTGCCATCAACCGTTCGCCGCGCGACAGTTGTGCTCTTGATTGAGCGTCAAGATCAGTAGCGAACTCAGCGAACGCCTCTAGATCACGGTATTGTGATAATTCCAGCCGTAATTTACCAGCAACCTGTTTCATCGCTGCGGTCTGCGCTGCCCCGCCGACACGGGAGACAGAGAGACCGACGTTGATCGCCGGACGGAATCCCTGATTGAACAGATCTGTTTCCAGATAGATCTGCCCATCAGTGATGGAGATAACATTCGTTGGAATATATGAAGTGATATCACCGGCCTTTGTCTCAATGATCGGAAAAGCAGTCAATGATCCACCGCCGTGCTCAGGGGCAAGGCGGGCTGCCCGCTCCAACAGTCGCGAATGGGCATAGAATATATCGCCTGGATAGGCTTCCCTGCCAGGCGGACGGCGGAGCAATAACGCAATTTCTCGATATGCTACAGCATGCTTCGATAGATCGTCGTACACGATCAGGACATCCTTTCCAGAATACATGAAATGCTCAGCCATTGCACAGCCGGCGTATGGCGCAAGATATTGCAACGGTGTTGGATCCTGCGCCTCGGCCGTTACCACGATTGTATATTCCATCGCTTTGTAGCGCTGAAGAGTATCGACAACGCGGGCAACGGTCGATGTCTTCTGTCCGATAGCCACATATATGCAATAGACTGCTTCATTTTTCTGATTTATGATCGCGTCGATTGCCAGCGCTGTTTTCCCTGTCCGTCGATCGCCGATGATCAGTTCCCGCTGCCCGCGTCCGATCGGAGTGATTGTGTCGATCGATTTCAATCCAGTTTGCAAGGGTGTATCAACAGGAACTCGTTGCACAACGCCCGGCGCCTTCACCTCGACGCGGCGTGTGTCAGAGGTAGCGCTCCTCTTTTTCCCGTCACGTGGTTGACCGAGAGGATTGACAATCCGGCCGAGCAGCGCCTCTCCGACAGGCACTTCCAACACTAACCCACTGCGGCGGACCTCATCGCCTTCTTTGATCGACTCCTCATCTCCGAACAGGGCGATACCGACACTATCCTCTTCCAGGTTGACGATCAATCCGGGAATATCACCCGGGAAATTCACTATTTCAGATGAGACCGCCCGTTCTAATCCGAACACACGCGCAATACCGTCCCCTACTTCGACGACCACTCCCACTTCGTCCAATGTTAATTTATGGCGAAATTGCTTGATTTGTTCTTTGATGATTGCGCTTATTTCATCTTTTCCGACTCGTTGGGCCAAATTTGACTATCCTCCTCTCTAACTGTTGCTGATCGAATATCCAAGCTGTTGCAATCGTCTTTGCAAGGAACCATCGATCACTCTTCCTTCATATTCTATCTTCACTCCGCCGAGCAGGGAGGGTTCGATCACCACCTGCGAAACCACACCACGTCTGATAATCTTTGTTAGGCGCGTCTCGATGCGGCGCTGCTCTTCCTGCGACAACCGGCGCGGACTGCGGATGATCACATAACTGATTCCTTCTTGCTCAGCGCGTATTTTGATCAACTCATCGTAGATCAACATGATATATTCGGCGCGTTTCCTGCGCACCAACAACGCCAGGAAGTTCCTGAAATACTCAGATAATCGGGGAAAGATATTCTCGATAACTTTATCTTTGGCCTGGTCAGAGATAAGCGGGTGGATAAAGAGACGCAGTAGATCGCGATACTCCTTCATCACCGCCACTACCATGCAGTAATCAGCTTCCAGTTCGTCGAGTATTTCCTCTTCACTGCCCAAGGCGTAAAGAGCTTCGGCGTAGGTGGCGGCGATCTCGCTTGACTTCATTCTGCCATTCTCACCGGTTCTTCTTCGATACTTGCTAATAGTTTATCGATCAGTTGCCGATGGTCATCAATGTTGATCTCCCGTTCCAGCACTTGCGCAGCGCCGCTAACGACTATCTCTGCATAAGCATGCCGCAGATCGGCGCGCAAGAGCTCCTGCTCGCGTTCTGAGGCGATTTTCGCAGCAGCGATTATCCGGGCAGCCTCGATCTTTGCCTGCTCCTTCGCCTGGGTACTGCTCTCCTCGGCACGATTAGCGGCCTCCTCTTCTATCCGCCGCGCGCGCGCCTGCGCGCGTTGCAATTCTTTCTCTCGCTTAAGAACGAGCTGAGTCGCTCGTTCTTGAGCGAGTCTCGCTGCTTCCATCTGGCCGGCGATCCTCTGCCGACGTTGATCGAGATACTCCAAGGCCGGTTTAAAAAGCAGCCGCTTCAACAACCAGACAAGGATAAGAAAATGGATCACGCCGGAGACCAACGTCCAGTTCAGATCGCGGACGATCCTTCCCACTTCAAAACCCATCGTACACTTCCTTTACACTACAAACAAGAGAATAATCGCCACAACGAGCGAATAGATTCCTGTTGTCTCAGCGATCGCCTGTCCGAGAATCATTGTCCGTGTCAACACCCCTGCCATCTCCGGTTGACGGGCAATACCGTCTAACGCATGTGCAGCGGTCATCCCTTGACCGAGTGCCGGTCCGATCGCTCCGATCCCCATACATAGCCCAGCAGCGAGGTATTTGGCGACTGATATCAGATCAGCGCCGGAAATCGCGGCTACCACTTGTTGTACTTCTTGTGACATTAGCTACCTCCTTCTTATTGATCTATCCTTCCACCGCAATATTGATATAAGCAACGGCGAGAAGGGTGAAAACAAATGCCTGTATCAATCCGACAAATAATCCGAAAAAAGAGTTGAGAAGCAGCGGAAGAAGGACCGGGACAAGGTTGGATACAATATAGACCAGGGCGATTCCCCCGAAGATATTACCGAATAGACGGAACGAGTGCGAAAGTGGTTTGGCTAATTCGCCGATGATATTGATCGGCAGGAGGAATGGATACGGTTCGATGAATCCTTTGAAGTACTGTTTTGGCCCTTTGGCCCGTATTGCGAACCAGTGGGAGAGAACAAAGACCAATAACGCTAACCCTAACGTTATGTTGAAGTTAGCCGTCGGCGAAAAGAATAACGGGATGATTGACAGCCAGTTAGAAAGGAGCAGAAAGAGAAAGAGCGTCGCGATAAATGGAAAGAGCTTCCTTGCCAAGCTCGCAGATGCAAAACCAGCGGTAAGTTGACTTTCGATGAGATCGATCAGTGTTTCCAAGGCGGCCTGAATGCGCGTCGGTTTCTCTTCGACCTTCTGACTTAATCCACGCCGCAGAACCAAAGCAAGCGCAACAGTAACAAGGATCACAAGCCATAACATGATTGTCGCAACAACATCGAAACTGAATGCGATCTCTCCGATGTAGAGGGTGAAGATAAGTTTTTCGCCTAACGGTTCGAGCATCTACACCCTCTTTTCCCTTTGCTGATGATAAGTAACAGGTAGAAAGCTGATTGCGCAAAGAGCAGCCCGGCGCATACCGCCAGTATGTCGACCGGCGGTAGATGGGCTGCTGTGACAAGCATCACTGCCAAAAATAGATACCGGCCGATAAATCCAAATACAGCAATTTTGCTTGCTGCTTGCCGTGATCGGTTTTGACTGATCAGCTTTCCCGTCTCCAATAGGAAGAGACCATTGACGAGAAAAAGAGTGATACCGTAGAGAAAGCCGAACAGGAGCGCTCTTGTGCCAAAAACAGCCATTGCGGCGATGGCAAGAAAAAGAACGAGACTCAGCTTCCTTAAACAGAAGATATCAATTAATTTCTGATCTCTATGTCCTGGCGGAGCGGGATTTACCGTTTTCAATTTAGATTGTACGTAGTTGTTCTTGTTTGTGTTCGACTATCTTATCGATTTGTTCTGAATAAGAGTGGATATCTTTGTCGACCTGCTCGCGATACCGATGGTAATCATCTTCTGATATCTGTTTCTCTTTTTTCAGCATATTGAGCTTCTCATTCGTTTCACGACGGATATTGCGTAGCGACACCTTTGTCTCTTCTCCTCGTTTCCTGATGAGCTTGGAAAGATCATCACGGCGTTGCGCCGAGAGTCTGGGGATCTTTATCCGAATGATCATTCCATCATTGGCCGGATTTAAGCCGAGGTCAGCGGTAAGGATCGCCTTTTCCATCGCAGCTATCTGTGTCTTATCATAAGGATGAATGGCCAATAAGCCCGGATCAGGCGTTGTGATATTCCCCAACTCACGCAGCGGAACAGAGGTTCCATAATAATCAACGATGATATCCTCGATCATCATGGGATTAGCCCGACCGGTCTGAATTTTCATCAGACTCCCCTTGAGAGTGTTGATACTACGCTTCATATGATCGTGTAACTTCGTCAATATATCTTCCAGCATAAGCATATATAGCACCTCACAGCAAAAGTATAACCGTAAATATGAGTTAAATCAACCAGTGTGGTTGATGGTTGATGTATGTTTGGGCGCACGAATATCGATCCGTGATCGGGTTAGAGTTTCGGGATCACTACCTACGAAGGCGGCAAGGTTTCAGAAGGTCATGGTTCGTAGTCCAAATGATTTGCCATTTACGAGAACCGTGAACCTTATCTATCAGGTACTTAAGGTCGGGGACGAGCCCGAGTACCGGGTCACCAACCGCAGGGGCAATCCCTTGTGGTTGCCCGTCTTTCTCTGCGATTGAAACTTTTCCCGCTGTTTAAGTGTATATTTAAGTGATACCAGAGAAAGGAGATCCAGGGTGCAAAATAGAGTAGATGAGGTGAGTCTGTTGCGAAGGTCTTTGCACGGGGATAGTGAAGCGTGGGGAGAGATAGTCCGGCGTTACAAAGAAGCGGTATTCGGTATCGCACTTGGGATACTGCGCCAATATGCCGACGCTGAGGATGCCACCCACGATGCATTCATCCGCGCGTATGACAACCTGCGCCGTTACAAGCTGGAAAAGAAATTCTCCACCTGGTTATTCACTATTGTTGTAAATATCTGCAAGAACAAACTACGCTATCGGCGTTACCACCCCCTCGTCTCTGCGGAGCACCAGACAGAAGAGATAGCTTCTGATTTTATCGCAACAATGGAGCAAGTGGAACTGGAGGAACGGCTGCGCGCTGCATTGGCCGAGTTACCAGCTCAGTATCGCGCTCCATTAGTATTGCGCTATTGGAACGATCTTGCTTATAAAGAGATTGCTGAGATTCTATCGACCCCGGAAGGGACGATAAAGACGCACATCCACCGCGCTAAGGTGGCTCTGAAACGGAAATTAGATCAAAGAGAGGTGATCGAAAATGCGTCACGATGATCTGGATCGAATGATCGAGGAACAATTGGCAAGTGATGTGCAAGCAGAAATCTTTCGCATTGACGGGCTGGAAGAGCGGATTGTCACGGAAATTTCCAACCGGCTCCCCTGTCAAGGCGGATGGGAAAGAGTAAAAGAATTTTTTACTGCGCCGCGTAAGCAGAGGATCAATCAACTGCTCGTCGTCGGAGCGACGGCAGTGATCTTCCTCATTTTCGGAGTGGCATTAGGGAACAGGATAGCAGATCGCTTGCCTGACGAAGCAGTCGTTCTCACAGGCGCCGAGCCGAATGGAATCGTATTCGCGCTGCTTGCGCCAGGAGCGCAGGAGATACAGATCGCCGGGACGTTCACCAGGTGGGGAAAAATTTCACTTATCGATGCGGATGGCGATGGAATCTGGACTATCAGTATTGAACTTGCACCGGGTCGACATGAATATGCGTTCATCGTCGATGGCCGCTGGTTTGGCCAGGATCCGATGGCGGATGACTTTGTGCGCAGTTTCGGATACTACAACTCTGTCCGTTATATCGGTGCACAGGGGGATGACGTATGAGACGAATTATGGGAATATTGGTAACTGTGCTGCTTTTTCTTGCCGGCACAGCTGCCGCTGCAGCAGAGGAGATCCCAGGATCGGAAATAAAGCGATTTCTGATATTGGAGATGGAGTTCTCGCCTGCAGGAGCAATAAGAATATGGAACAGTATGTATCGTGCCATCACGAATAACCGCCTTCAGGCAGAGGAGGCGCTCGCTTTTCTTAAGCGGCTCAATAGAGCGAGCGGTCCCACCGCAATAAAAGAAGAAATCGGCCTCGTCATCACCGCGACGTTGGAGGGTGAACTGCCCGTCGTCCTACTGATCGACAGGACCAATGAATGGTTAGCCCGCGGAATTCGTCTGCAGCTGATCCTCCAGGCGATAACACAGCAGAAAGAGATCATAAGCGGCGTCCGTGATCTCCTCGAGGAGGGAGGAATATTCATCACTGGTGCAAGGGAGGAAGAGAGGGAGATCATCCTTCTTCCACGCGAGCAATTCGATCTGGTGGTGATGCATATCGCCGACGCATTGCTAATCTATCTCGCTGCCGAACGTGACCCACGCCATATCGCCGCTCTCTACGATGCCGCTGCAGAACGGCTATTACGACTATCTGCGGTAGAAATCATCCCTACAGCAATAGTTGAGTTGGTGCTGCAACGCATCGATGGTGTGGCCTTCTCTGAGATGGTGATCGATGTAACAGAGATCGATCAAGATTAAATAAGTCAAGTAAAACAAGGAGGAATACAATGAATTATCGCAGCGCAAAAGGATTGATAACCGGACTGATCCTGACAATCCTGTTTACTATGGTCGGAGGATTAGCAAGTGCTCAACAGGCCGGACCACTGGGGATTATCGTTCAACCGCCAGATCCGGCTGGTCTATCGGTACGCATCTGGCTTGATCGGGGCGTCTATGCTGTGAACGAGCAAGTGCAGGTCCATTTCGAGGTGAGCGAAGATGCTTATATATACATCTGGAGTATCAACGCCCACGGCGAGGTGTTCCAGATCTTCCCCAACGCCTATTCAAGGGATAACTATATGCGTGCCGGGCAGCATACGATCCCGGATTCACCCGCTTATCAACTGATCATAAGCGAGCCGGTAGGGACTTCGTATCTCCAGATAGTCGCCAGCCGACAGCCGCTCGCAATCGGCGTGCAGCAGCCCGGCCCGTTCCCGCTTCTGAGCCGGGATCCTGCGGCGTTCAAACTCCAGGTACAGGTACATATCCTGGGGATTATTCCAGAGCCGCTGTGGGCCGTGGGTTGGACCAGCTTCGAGATCGTCGTCGGCGTTCCCCCGGCCAATCAGCCCCCGGTCGCTGCATTCACATTCACACCATCCCGGCCCGCGGTAGGCAGATGGATGCGCTTCGATGCGGGTGACTCATTCGATCCTGACGGGACGATCGTCTCG
>CAYSQQ010000040.1:0-8351 GCA_964433275.1 uncultured Thermotogae bacterium | reverse complement strand
ATCCCGTGGCCTTCGGGTCGTGTGGGTTCGACTCCCTCCTCTGGCAAAAAATAAAAATATCACTGCGGATTATCTTTCTGGCTCTGCGCTGTTTGGAGGTAAATACTCAGGTTCAAGGTTCCGGGGTTCACGGTTCACGGTTGGAGAGATGAAGAAGTGTAAAAATCAAAGATCACGAAGAGATACCCAGTGCGCTCGTTCTTTCCCCCATTTCAGTCTTTCACTTGGCGTTCTCTGCGCCTGCCTGTGCGTGTCCGCACGCAGACAGGCCTTTGCGAGAGTATACTTTTGTTTTTTCTCATCACCCTCCACGCATCATCGATTACTGCTTCTCACCTTTGTGAGAAACCGACTGCTGTGCACCCTATCTTCAGCTACCGACTCAATGGCAGCGGGGAGCTATCTTTCTTTCTTTTTCCGTCGCGTACGCCGGAGAAATGCCGGAATGTCGAAGTCGTCAGGACGGCCGCGTGCTCTTTCATCTATTTTAGCGATCATCGCCTCAGTTTCGAGCAATCCTTCTTCATCTTTACCGGTAGAGAGGGAAAAACCAGTCGCAATTACGGTGAGCATAACCGTATCCATACCTTCGCGAATAGCGGTGCCGAATATGATATCCGCTCGATCAGAGACCGCCTCACGGATCAATGAGGCTGCTTCGGTGACTTCTTCCAATGATAGATCTGAACCACCGGTGATATTCATGATCACTTTGCGCGCGCCGTTGATCGAACCATCGAGAAGAGGAGAAGAGACTGCATTGCGTGCGGCATCTTTCGTTTTACTATCTCCTTCTCCATAACCTATCCCCATCATTGCTGTTCCAGCATCACGCATCACGCTCTCGACATCAGCAAAGTCAAGGTTGATCATCCCAGGAGTGGTGATCAGATCGGTGATGCCTTGTACTCCGTGGCGTAACACCTCGTCAGCCAATTCGAATGCCTCGATTATCGGAGTGTTCGAAGGAGTAACTTTCAGGAGTTTGTCGTTGGAAATGGCAATTAGCGCATCAACACATTTAGAAAGTGTTTCAATGCCCATCTTCGCCTTCTCCGCCCGTGCAACTCCTTCAAAGGAGAATGGACGGGTGACGATCCCGGTTGTCAGCACGCCGGCATCTTTGGCTAACGCCGCGATAACCGGCGCAGCTCCTGTTCCGGTCCCTCCCCCCATACCGCAAGTAATGAACGCCATGTCGATTCCGGCGAGCATATCCCTGATCTCTTCACTGCTCTCTTCTGCAGCGAGTCTTCCTACCTCGGGATTACCGCCAGCGCCAAGTCCTCCGGTAAGTTTTCGTCCAATTTGTACGATGTGATGAGCTCGTATTGCCGACAACACTTGGGCGTCGGTATTTACCGCCACTAACTCAACCTCTTTTACCCCAACCTCAGACATTCGCTCGACAGCGTTGCCGCCGCCGCCGCCGACACCGATAATCATAATCCTTGCGAGCGGGCGTTCGGTTTGCTCGTTCATTAGCTTGATCATCCCCGTATAATCCGTCTAAACCAGTCGAAGAGTTTGGTGATTAACGATCCCCCTATCTTCTTAGGGCGTTGCCGTTTAAAGTCTCTGCTTTCCACGGCGTACTTCAATAACCCAATCGAAGTGGCATATATCGGAGATTCAACGATATCGCTCAGCCCGTGAATCCCCTCGGGAATATTACCTCTTCGTGCCGGTATGCCATACCGGTCGGCAGCAAACTCCGCAATACCGTGCAACAGAGATGTTCCGCCGGTGATAACGAGACCGGCGGGAACAAGATCACGATAACCGGCGTCCTCTACCTCTTGCATTGCTAAGTCGAAGAGTTCTTCTACGCGCGGTTCAATGATCTTTGCCAACTTTTTCCTGGAAACGATCTTCCGGCCGTCTCCACCGATCGTTGCTACTTCGATTGTCTCATCATCGCCCACGCTGTCGACCAGAGCAGTTCCCGCAACCTTCTTGATCCTTTCTGCCTCTTCAACCGGAGTTTGCAATCCAACAGTAATATCGTTGGTAATATGCTCGCCGGCAATGGGAATAACCTTAGAGAACCAGATGTCTCCACCGCGGAAGACGCTGATGTCTGCTGTTCCACCACCGATATCCATCAGGATAGCTCCCAGCTCTTTCTCCGCTGAGGAGAGAACGGCCATGCTGGAAGCCAGCGGCTCCAGCACAATCTGTTCAATACCGATCCCTAACGACTCTACACAACGGGCAAGATTATGGACAGCAGTGATCGAGCCGGTGACAATATGAACATCAACCTCCAGTCGTGTGCCTGTCATTCCCACTGGATCAGTGATTCCATCTTGGCCGTCGACAATATATTGTCGTGGAATGATGTGAATCACCTCGCTCTCCTGCGGAAGCTGAAGTGCTTGTGCTGTTTCCACTACGCGGCGGAGATCGTCGGCAAGGATGGTTCTACTGGGTCGGTTGATGGAAACTGTCCCACTATTATTAATTGATGAGATGTGCTTCCCGGCAATCCCGACATAAACCGCACTGACCTTGATGTCGGCCATCGTCTCCGCTTCCTCGATTGCTTTGCGAATCGAAGAGACAGTTCGGCCAATATCAACGACTACCCCTTTCTCCAAACCGTGTGAAGGACCTTTCCCCATACCAATTATTTCAATCGAACCACTGATTAGGTTACCGACTAAGGCGACGATTTTAGTCGTTCCTACGTCGAGAGCCACTACCACTTTTTCCTGTCTCATCTCTTCACCGCCTTGTGCGGGGCGTTAAAATGGCTTCGCCCCGAAATCTGAGATCTATAGACTGATAATGTTGTATATTAAATGCGCCTATCAGAGCAGATAGAGCATCGACTCGCTCGTCAATAGAATTGAGGCTGCCAAGCCACACTTTGAGACCATCAGGTCCAAACAGGAGGAGATTGCAAGTATCTGTAAGGTCCACTACGGTGAAAGGGCCAGTAGTCAGTCCTGCCCGCCATAGCGCTGCTAAGACCAAAACCCCCGCCGGATCGATAGAATCTCCTGGACTGGTGTTCTCATCCGCAATGCCACGCAGCACAAGGCCGCGATTGGTCTCCCCTTCAAGCTCTGCCAAGATATATCCCTCAACATCAATCGCCATCAAATGACCGTTAATACCAGCGGAAACCTCTATCGCTGCCACCTCCTCCCTCTCTTCAACCTGAATTTTAACCTTATTTGGAAGTAATCGCCTCACAGAGACTCTTCTAATCCATGGAAGAAGCAAAATATTGTCTCTTGCTCTACCAAGAGGTAATCGTAGAATATTATCACCTATTGTAAAACCAGTCAAATATTGAATTTCCTCATCAGAGACATATTGATTGCCTACCACAACTAACTCGCGGAATTCAAACAGAGGAAACCAAGGACCATATAGCAAGATGATCATGAAAGGAATGACGATGCTAACAGCGATAACCCCCCTCTTAATTCTCCGTCGCGCCCCTCTTCTCTTCAATCGCACACTACCTCTATCTCCAATTTTAACTTAATATTAAATCTCTTATACACTTTTTTTTGTGTAATGTCAATTACTTTCAGGATATCGGCACTTTTTGCCCCTCCGAGATTAAGAATGAAATTAGCGTGTTTTGTAGATACCTTGGCCCTATTCACTGTAAATCCCTTAAGATCAGCCTTCTCAATTAGCTTTCCGGCAGAGAGTCCCGCGGGGTTGACAAAAACGCATCCGGCGCTGGGGTGCGTTAAAGGTTGTTTTATGGCGCGCTGCGCAAGGAGGAGTCGCCGATCATACGACTGTTGATTGGCGAGATTAAAGCGAACCCAAAGGACAATCAGATCATCGTCGCTGATTCCGCTGTGACGATAGGAAAAACGGCAATCACTTTGGGCCAAAATTCTGACCGTCCCCGATCGATCAAGGACAGCTACTTCGCTTACTACGTCGCTGATCGATGCTTGTGGAATTCCCGCGTTCATCACCACCGCTCCTCCCACTGTTCCCGGAATTCCCGCCAGAAAATTCAGCCCCTGATAGCCAAAAGCATTAGTCGCATCAAGGAGAGAATTGATCGTCTCTCCAGCCCAGGCAGTCAGTCCATCTTTCTCTAATCGTAAACCGCGTAATCGGCTGGTGGCGATCACTAAACCGGAATATCCTCGATCGAGAAAAAGAAGGTTTGATCCGTTGCCGAGAATAAAGTATCGCTGCCGGTGGCGAGAACAGAATGCCAGCGCTTGCTTTATTTCAGCTGTATGTTGCGGATAGAAGAGACACGCAGCAGCTCCACCAGTTTGGATCGTTGTGTGGCGGGCCATTGCTTCGTTTAGGAAGACCTCTCCTGTGACAAGAGAACGGAATTCTTCCCACAATTCTGCTGGTGCTGGTTTATCTGCTCTCACCCGTAGCTACCGAAAGAAAACTTCCTTCTTCCAGGAATGACGATATTTCTGTCGTCACCTTCCAAATATCGCCGGCGCCGAAACTGATAATAAAATCACCTGCCTCTATCTGTTCTTTAAGAAACTCCACTCCCGCAGCAGTGGATGACAGAGAATAGACTTGCGCGTCGGTAGCCTCTTTAACGGCATCAACGATCAATTGTGCTGATACTCCGGCAATTGGAAGTTCGCATGCCGGATATATCGGGGCAACCAAGACGATCTCTGCCTGTCGGAATGCGCTGCCGAATTCTGTTCCCAATGCCTGCGTGCGTGTATAACGATGCGGTTGGAATATTGCAATGATTCGGCGACCGTTCCACCCAGCACGTATCGCCTGTAATGTCGCTTCGATCTCTTCTGGAAGATGAGCATAATCATCGACGACTGTTACCCCGTTCTCTTCCAGAATTTGAAACCGTCGCTGCGGAAGTTGAAACGAAACAAGCGCCGCCGCTGCATCCTGTGGATCAACTCCTACAAGAAAACTAGCCCCTATCGCTGCTAAAGCATTGCGAACATTATGTGCTCCCGGAGCAGAGAGAGATACCCGGCAGATTCGTCGCCCAAACAGAATTATGTCAAATTGGGTGTTGAGTTGCTCATGCTCGATATTTATCGCCTGAAGATCAGCTTGTGATTCGATGCCAACAGTGAATGGCGCAGTAATATTTTTGGCCAATTTTCGTATATTAGGATCATCGAGCGAAAGTACACTCTGTTCTGCTCGGTTGACAAACCACAGAAAACTCTCTTTTATCGCGTCATAGGTTTTATACGTACTCATATGATCTTTGCCAATATTGCCTAATACGGCGATTGACGGCCGTAAAGCAAGAAAAAAACCGTCACTTTCATCAACTTCGGTGACTGCCAGTCCGCTGCTGCCTAAACAGGCATTCCCTCCTAAATCAGGACAGTCTGCACCGATCAGATATGTAGGATCCAATCCTGTATAAGATAGTATAGTGGCGATCATCGCTGTGGTCGTTGTCTTGCCGTGTGTTCCCGCTACCCCGATCGATCGTTGACCTTCCAGTAGATTGGAAAGAGCGTGAATACGGGATAATATACGAAGCTCTCTCTTTTTTGCCTCCCCTATCTCTGCGTTATTAGTGCAGTCGATCGCTGAAGAGACAATTACCTCTTCTATCTCATCGGTGATATTGGATGGATTGTGCTCAAGGTAGATCTGAGCGCCGGTGTTACGCAGATGGATTGTTTTGTCATTTTCGCGCAGGTCAGAGCCGCTGACAGAACACCCCGCTTCGAGCATCACTTGCGCCAAGCCGCTCATTCCATCTCCGCCGATACCAATAAAATGATAATGTTTCCCCGAATTTTGCACGATCTCTCTCCTTTAAGTTGCTGTATTAATTTCGTTCCACATTCGCGTTGCTGCTCCTCGTCGACCAAGGCGACGAACATTGGTTGACAGTCGGTTGAGCGTCCTCTCACTATCGATGGTTTTTAGGATCAATGAAGCCAGATCATCTTGCTTAAGTGTTTTTTCATTGATTAGAACGCACGCTTTTTGGGCGTACAGATAACGAGCGTTTTCCCATTGATGATCAGCAGCAGCCCCGGTCCACGGGATCAATATTGCCGGTTTACCGCACGCGGTGATTTCTGCCAGAGAAGTAGCTCCTGCTCGTGACACAACCAGATCGGCTATTGCAAACGCTGCCGCCATATCATCGATATACTTTTTTGTGGTGATATTTTCGATTCCTGCGGCAGCAAGATCAGCCGTGATTTCGATTTGCTTTTGATCATTCCCGATTACCAACAATACCTGTAATTGGCGGCAAGCTCCGAATTTCTCCTTGGCGCGGATAATCTGCTCGGTCAGTACCTGTGAGCCGTGTGAACCGCCGAAGACCAGTATTGTTTTACGGTTTGGCTGCAGATCGAACTGTTGATATTGGAGATCGGTCCGCTGCGAAAGAAAAAAATCTTCTCTGATTGGATTGCCGGTCACTACTATCTCTTTTGCGGTGGGGAAACACCGCTTTGTTTTGTTGTAGGAGAGCAACACTTTATTAACGAACGGGGAGAGAAGTCGGTTGGTCAATCCGGCGACTACGTTTTGTTCATGAATCACAGTCTGTATCCGGAGGATTATTCCCCACACAAGGACGGGGAATGAACTGTATCCTCCCATCCCGACAATCACAGTCGGTCGAAATCGCGCCATAATGACCGCTGCTTCGATAATCGCCACGACAAGGAAGAAGAGCGCAGTAATGTTTTGGATGATATCGCCTCTGGCCAAACCGCGTGTATGGAGAGGAAAAAATTTAACCGCACGATAGTTAGGCAGCAGACGGGCTTCCAGACCACGCCTGGTGCCGACATAAGCGAATTCTATTTGATCATCTCGCTGCCTGATCGCTTCGATAAGCGCCAACGCGGGATAAAGATGACCTCCTGTGCCTCCGCCTGCAATCATTATGCGCACGTTTTAGCTCCTTGTTTAGAGATATTGAGCAATATTCCGACCATAGCTAATGAAACAACAAGCGAAGATCCGCCATGACTGATAAACGGCAATGTAAGACCGGTTACCGGAAAGAGCCCCACCGTAATGCTCATATTCAGAAAAGCCTGCACACAGATAGTAAACCCCAAGCCCATTGCTAACATGTATCCAAAGCGGTCCGGCGCACGTTGAGCAATTTTCAGTACCCGCCACCCGAAGATTAAAAAGAGAGAGAGCAAAAAGAGAACTCCCATGAATCCTATTTCCTCGGCAATGATAGAAAAAATGAAGTCATTATGGGCCGCTGGTAAGTAAAGGAGTTTCGTCTGGGAATTTCCAATCCCGCGACCGAAGAACCCACCTGACCCGATCGCTGTCAAAGACTGAATAGTCTGAAAACCAGTAGTCGTTGGATGGCTGAATGGATCAATAAACGCAATCAACCGAGCCATGCGGTAAGGAGCAATTTTAATCACCCAAAGAGCAAGCGAGATAGCAATTGTTCCCATCCCGACGAGATGAGTTATCTTTGCTCCAGCAAGAAAGAGCATAAATCCAGTCAAGATTCCAAATCTAAAGACCATCCCAAAATCAGGTTGCTGCAGAACTACCGCTGCGATGACGAGAAATACAGCGATAAAAGGAGCAATCCCATCCTTAAATCTCGTTAATTGATCTTGTTTACGAACCGTGGCGGCTGCCAGATAGATAATTAATGCGAGATTCATCAATTCAGTCGGTTGAAGATTAAAAAAACCAAGGCGAATCCATCTCTGATCAATGAATGCGCCTAACGGAAGGATAGTCAGAAAAGTAAGAATGAACATACCAATAAGGAGCAGGTCGTCGAACCGAGCAAAGCGCCGATAATCGAACCGAGCAAAGAACGCCAATAAACCCAGGCCGATTAAGCCAGCCACCAACTGTGTAATCAATGCCTGAAAACTATTGCGCTGGCGGACCACCATAACAGGATAAGTAGCGCTATACACCATCACCAAGCCGCAGAAGAACAAGATAATGGTAGTGAGCAATAATAACCGATCTGAGCGAGCAGCTTTGTTTTCTCCCCACCAATTGTAATTCTCGTGCCAGAATAAGCGGTCTTTCACCGACTCCTCCTGGGTTGAAAACCAACCCCATCAAACACAATCTAACCGAGTTATATCAAGTAATTATTCTATATACACCTTGCCTATATTTTGGCGAAAATATCCTCAAAGCATAAGGAACCCTGTCAGAGTACAAGCGAAAGTTAGTCATAGTCGCAAGTGATCATTGTCCCTTGTAAAAAAGAAACTTGACCAAACCCGTAACCTGGGGTTCGTAGCTTAAGAGGTTTTGAGTTTTGGGTGTTGGGTTTTGGGTTAAGAAGGAAAGAGTTCGGAAAGAAACCACAGAGCGTACTGAGCGGAAAAGAGAGAAGACAATCTTTTTTCTCGCCCGTTCGTTGCACTCAC
>CAYSQQ010000039.1:0-8389 GCA_964433275.1 uncultured Thermotogae bacterium | reverse complement strand
ATGATAAAAGCAAAGATAATTGCTCGTGATTCTTTATGTTAGTGCCAGATGACACTATTGCAGCGATATCGACCCCGATTGGCGAGGGGGGAATCGGGATTGTCCGCGCCAGCGGGCCGCAAGCGATCGCCATAGCAGAGAAGATATTCTCTTCGCCTGCCGGCATTCGTCTCTCCTCGGTGGCGAGTCATACACTGAATTATGGGTTTATCGTTGACAGAGATCAGCGCATTGATGAAGTACTTATCGCTGTTATGCGTGCTCCTCGCACCTACACACGGGAAGATATAGTTGAAATTAATTGCCACAGCGGCATCGTCCCGCTGCGCCAACTCCTTAATCTCCTGCTGCAACACGGGGCTCGCCTTGCGGAACCAGGTGAGTTTACCAAACGAGCATTTCTCAACGGACGGATCGATCTTAACCAGGTAAGAGCAGTGCTCGATGTAGTGCAAGCAAAGACAGAATTGGGCTTAAAAACAGCGATCAGCCATTTGGAAGGCCGCTTTTCATCCCTTATCGTCTCGATCAGGGATGAGCTTTCCCGTCTTTTAGCACAGATCGAGGTAGAGATCGATTTTCCTGACGCTGATATCGAACCGAAGTCGCAGCAGGAACTTCTTGATAGTCTGGTTATACTGCAAAGACGGATCAATGAAATGATAGCGCGCAGCGAAGAGGGTAAGATCCTGCGGCAGGGATTAACGATCGTTATTCTCGGAAAGACTAATGTGGGAAAATCGACGTTATTTAACGCATTGCTGCACGAGGAGCGGGCGATTGTCACACCAATTCCCGGGACAACACGCGATACCTTAGAAGAGACCGTCGTAATTGAAGGCATTCCGTTCCGCCTTACCGATACTGCCGGCCTGCGCCGTAGTGATGACTTGGTAGAAGAAGCAGGAATAGAACGGACCAGGAAGGCGAAGGAGATCGCGGATCTGGTGCTATTTGTCATCGATCACAGCCTTCCGATCACCGATGATGACCACCGATTGGCCGCTAACCTTGCCGGCAAGAGAGTGATTTTGCTGCTCAATAAATCTGACCTGCCCGCAGCAACGGATAATATGGAACTGGCTGGGAAGTGGAAGAAGGTTTATGAAATCTCAGCGCAAGATGGGGCCGGATTAAGCGCGCTGAAAGAGGGAATAATTGATCTTTTCTTCTCGGGGGCGATCCCGGAACAGAGTGGAATTTTGCTCCTTGACGCATGGGAACAAGACCTCCTCCGCCGAGCAGCCCAAGCAATCAGTCGCGCAATAGAAGGACTACAGGCCAAATCTTCAATCGATATGGTATCAGAAGAGATTAGAGCAGCGTATGTTGCCAGCACACAGTTGCAGGGGGTCGATGTTACGGAAGAGTTGCTCAATCGCATATTCGCTGATTTTTGCATTGGAAAATAAGTAGAGATGCAAGGAACCAGGTTTGAACCGTAAATATTCAGTCAACCCCGTCCCCTGTAGTCGGGCTCGTCTCTGAGCCCGACAAGAAAATGGAAGGTCTAACTTGCACTTTTTCGGGGTCAGGGACGACCCCGAATACCTGATAGACGGGGTTCGCTGAATACTTACTTTGAACCATCTTTGTGACATAGATAGATTGCAGGCGGATCAATGGAGGAACAAAATGGACGAAGAACAATTATCAGTGGCATTGATTGCCGCACTACAACAGGCAACAACGCTGTTGCCGCAGGATGTAGTCGCCGCACTACAAAGAGCGGAAGAGAGTGAAGATTCGCCACTGGCAAAGAGCCAGCTGCAAACTATTCTGCAGAATATCGAAGTAGCAAAGGAGCATAGAGTCCCTCTCTGTCAAGATACTGGACTTCATACGTTCTTTGTCACAGCAGGCACTGCAAGCCCCTATTTGAGCAAGTTGCAGCGAGTCATTAAATATGCATTGGCCAAGGCAACGGAGCAGATTCCCCTGCGGCCGAATACTGTCCATCCGTTCACCGGCAAAAATTCAGGTGATAACCTTGGCCGGTATATGCCTTATCTAAGCTGGGAACTGGTCGACGGCGATGAGATTACGATCACTATCCTCCCTAAAGGAGGGGGGAGTGAAAATATGAGCGCCCTAAAGATGCTCATTCCTGCGGTGGGAATGAACGGGATCAAGCAGGCAGTGGTCGATCATATAATTGCCAGTGGTGGAAAACCTTGTCCTCCGACGATCGTTGGCATCGGAATCGGCGGAGGGGCGGATATCGCGATGAATTTAGGTAAACGGGCTCTCCTGCGCTCTGTCGGCGACCACCATCCAGAACCAATGGTCGCTGCGCTGGAAGAAGAGCTTGTTCATCTACTCAATATGAGCGGTGTAGGCCCAATGGGAATCGGCGGGCAGAATACCGTCCTTGCTGTCCATGTTGAATATGCTTATCGTCATACTGCTTCTTTGCCGATAGGGATAGTGATCCAATGTTGGGCGCACCGTTGGGCAAAAGTTCATCTTGCCGCTGATGGCACGATCGAGGTGAGGTAAATGGAACGAGAGATTATTGGACCGATCAATGAACAAGTGATGCGCTCATTACGGGTCGGTGATCTTCTTTATCTGACCGGCAAGGTATTTACGGCGCGTGATAAGACGCACCAATTGCTGCTCAAACTGCACGAAACAAATGAGAAGATTCCCTTTGACCCGGCAGCGATGGCACTCTTCCACTGCGGGCCGGTAGCGAGGCGACGTAAGGAGAATTGGCAGATACTTTCAGCCGGACCGACGTCAAGTATCAGGATGGAAGATATTACTGCCCGGTTTTTGGCTGCTTTTAAGACCAAACTGATCATCGGTAAAGGAGGGATGGGCGAAAAAACTCAGCAGGCGTTGCAAGAACAAGGAGCGGTATATGTTCATTACACCGGTGGAGCAGGGGCGTTGGCTGCCCGCTCGTTCACTCAAGTGGAGAAAGTCTTCTGGCTGGAAGAACTAGGCATGGCCGATGCAGTGTGGATTATGGTTGCCCAACAGTTCGGTCCGCTTCTTATCACCATGGATTCTGTGGGAGGCAGCCTATACGAAGAACTAAATCGCAAGATTGCAAAGAATAAAGAAGCGATCTACGCACGAATCGGGTTGGTCGGATAGATTGCGCTTGATAAGTCATTTTTGGGTGGTACGATAGTGGTCTAACAGACGGCAAGACGCGATTGACTTAAACTGACAATACGGAGGTATGATATTTATGACAGATGAACTGCGCCGCAGTGGCACACTGAAAATTGAGTGGGTCAAAGAACATATGCCGGTGCTGGGAGAATTGGCCCGTCGCTTGCGGCACACTAAACCATTTACAAAGATGAAGGTGGCTATCTGTCTCCATCTGGAAGCAAAGACAGCGTATATGGCACAAGTTATCAATGATGGCGGAGCAGAGGTGGCAATCTGTGGCAGCAATCCTCTTTCCACCCAGGACGACGTCGCGCTGGCGCTATCAGCGAGTGGTGTTACGGTCAACGCCAAATACGACGCATCCCCAGAGGAGTATAGATCACATCTGGCACAAACACTGGAGACAGAACCTAATCTGATTATCGACGATGGAGCAGACTTGATCTCTCTTCTCCATACAGAATATGAATACTTGCTGCCTGGAGTACGCGGTGGTGCAGAAGAGACTACGACAGGCGTCCTCCGTCTCCAGGCAATGGAAAAGGCAGGAGCACTAAAGATACCGATACTGGCAGTCAATGACGCCTACTGCAAGTATCTGTTTGATAATCGCTACGGTACAGGACAATCCGTATTCGATGGTATCCTCCGCACTACCAACCTCCTGGTGGCAGGAAAGAAGGTTGTCGTTGTCGGTTACGGTTGGTGCGGCAAAGGAGTGGCGATGCGCGCCCAAGGACTAGGGGCGCAGGTTGTCATTTGCGAAATAAACCCGATCAAGGCGCTGGAAGCAGCGATGGAGGGATATCAAGTGATGAAGATGGAACAGGCAGCAGCAGAAGGGGATATCTTTATCACTGTAACCGGCGGAAAAGGAGTGATCAATGTTGATTCACTTGAGCGGTTAAAGAATGGAGCGATACTCGCCAATGCCGGCCATTTCGACATTGAAATCGATGTCGCTGGATTGAAAAAAATGGCCCGCACGCAGCGCACAGTACGTAAAAATATCGTTGAGTACGATCTAAATGGCAAGAAGATATACCTCCTTGCCGCAGGGCGGTTGGTCAATCTTGCCGCTGCTGACGGCCATCCAGCAGAGATAATGGATATGGCGTTCGCATTGCAGGTCTCAGCGCTTCTTCATCTGCAAAAGAACGAATTACCAGCACAAGTCCTTCCACTGCCAATGGAGATCGATGAGCGGGTAGCGGAATTGAAACTGGCAGCAATGGGGATCGAAATCGATCGTCTGGATGAAGAGCAGAAGAAGTACCTGGCGAGTTGGCAGCGAGAATAAATTACGCAAGTTGCCATCCTATTCGCCGTATTGTTTCAATAACAAGCAGGCATTTTCACAATTAAACAGGAGGACAGATTGAAAACGCTATTCTGGAAAGAGAATAAGCTCTATCTGCTCGATCAACGCAAACTTCCGCATGAGATCACCTATATTGTCTGTGTTGATCACTGCGCCGTTGCTGCTGCGATTAGAGATATGGTCGTACGTGGCGCGCCGGCGATCGGCGTAGCAGCCGCCTATGGAATGGCTCTGGCAGCGCTGCAGAATCAATCTTCTACTAGTTTTTTGACAGCTTTACAGGCCGCGGGAGATGAACTGGTCAAGGCGCGTTCTACAGCGGTAAATGCGCGTTGGACCGTAGAACGGATGCTCGCAGTGGCAAAGGAATATTCCGCTGAAGCGACGGCCACAATAACGACACAGTTAATCAATAAAGCAGCGGCGATCGCTGCTGAAGATATCGAAGTTAATCGTTCTATCGGCGCACATGGCGCTGTTCTGATTAACGACAAAGCGCGCATCCTTACAATATGTAATGCCGGCGCACTGGCCACGGCCGGATATGGCACGGCATTGGGAGTGATATCCGCTGCTTATGCAAAGCAGCGGAAAATAAGCGTATTCGTATGCGAAACACGACCGTATCTGCAGGGAGCACGCCTCACCACATGGGAACTTTTACAAGCCGGCATCCCGGTAACATTGATCGTTGACAACGCTGCCGGTCTTCTCTTTCAGCGGAAGATGATCGATATGGTGATCGTCGGCGCCGATCGCATAGCTGGCAACGGTGATGTCGCCAACAAGATCGGCACCTATCCACTATCGATCCTGGCAGAGGAACATGACGTTCCATTCTACGTTGCCGCTCCTCTCGCTACCTTTGACTTGACACTTTCCAGTCGAGAAGAGATACCGATCGAAGAGCGCAGCAGTTGTGAAATCACCCATATTGCAGGAGTAAAGATCACCGCTGATGAGGTTCCTGTTTACAATCCGGTATTCGATTTGACACCAGCCGAAAAGATCAGCGCGATCATCACTGAACGAGGGATCATCTATCGGCCCGACGAGGGGAAAATAACTGAATTATTCGCAAAAGATGACAAGTAAGATCGACCACCACCCGCAAGTGATAATCGACGCAGCCCGCCGGATGGCAAAAGAGCAGCTCGTCTTCGGCTCCTGGGGCAATATCAGTCTACGGATTGATCCTGAGAAGATCATAATCACTCCAAGCGGAATCGATTATGATAAAATGCAATGCGAAGATATAGTCCTCATCGATCATGCTGGTACGATCTTAACGGGCAGCCAACGTCCATCAAGTGAGCTTCCGCTCCACTTGGCTATCTACAACGAGCGCCGGGATGTGCATGCAATCGTACACACGCACAGCATCTACGCCACCAGTTTCGCAATCGTGCAGCAACCAATTCCACCCGTCGTTGAAGACCTTGTCCAAATAGTCGGAGGAGCGGTAGAAGTCGCTGAATATGCTCTCCCCGGGACAGATGAGTTAGCGCGTAACGCACTCGCTGCTCTCGCTGACCGCAACGCTGTCTTGCTCGCCAATCATGGTGTTGTCGGAGTGGCCTCTGAGATCACAGAAGCGCTCAAAATATGTTCTCTTGTAGAAAAGACGGCACAGAGCGTCATCTTCGCCCGCCTTATCGGTCAGGTAGTTGAGTTATCGCAACCTGACATCGAAACGATGCATGCATTTTACCGCGAGGAATATGGGCCGGGGCCGTAAGCAAACGGGGACGGTTCTTGCTTGCACATTTGGACGAACCCTACGAACTCTACGAACCCTATGAATCCTACGAACCCATTTGCTTACTTTTCCGGTTGACTGATGATCTCCATCCCATTGTAATATCCACAACTGGGGCAGACACGATGAGGCAGCTTTATCTCATGGCAATGTGAGCATTCCGCCGTTGCAGGCAGTTTCATCTTCTGGTGGTTACGGTGCATGCGAACTTTGGATCGTGATCTTCTACATTTAGGTACGGCTGACATCTGTTAAGGGTTCCTCAAACTTTAATATTACGATATCGGATTTTCAGGTTAGGCAAATGCTACTTTGAGGAACCCAATCCCTCCAATCAAACGTGTTTGCCTATCGCGCGATACATACTCATTAATTACCGGTTAATCCGGCAAAGCTTAATTCTGCATCGCGATCAATAATAATACTGCATCGGATGGTCTTAGCGCAAGGGTAACTACTCAGGTGGATAGACTGAAGGTTGAAGGCTGAAGCCAGAAGTCAGGAGCCAGGAGTCAGAAGCAGGATTAAGGAGGGATTAAGCTGCGAACTACGAACTCTTTCCGAACCGTGAACTCTATGAACTCTACGAACCCAATGAACCCAATGAACTCTTTACGCTGGCAAGATAAAAGTTACCGGGCCGTCGTTTATCAGTTCTACGTCCATCTTGGCACCAAACTTTCCGGTTTGCACGGCAATTCCACTCTTTTTGATGTAATCGACGAATTGCATAAAGAGCGGCTCGGCTTCATCTGGTGGAGCAGCGTCAGCAAAGCTGGGACGTCGACCACGATCTGTCTTGCCGCAAAGCGTAAATTGTGAGACGGCCAGTATTTCACCATCGACTTGCGCGATAGAGAGATTCATTTTTCCGTCTGTATTTTCGAAGACACGTAAGTGAATTATCTTATCGGCAAGGCGACAAACATGCATTCCATCATCGCCTTTTGCGATACCGATCAACAGCAAGAGACCGTTATCGATACTGGCAATGATCTGACTATCTACCCGTACTAAGGCACGACGTACACGTTGTAAGACTATTTTCATAAGCAAATGGGGACGGTTCTTGCTGGTTTTTTAATCAGTGTGCGCGTCGAGCTGTGCAATCAATTCTTCCAACGCTGTATCACTCAGATCTTTTATCTTTGCCGAGATTTTAAGTTCCATTTGTTCACGTCGCCGCTGCGCACTAGCTTGCTGACGAAATGCTTTCTCTGTGAGAAGCAGGGCGTTTTGATTGGCGCCGCTATGGACGTAGTTGACTTGCCAGAAAGGAAGACGGTTCAACATTTCTTTGGCCATCATATTTAAATGCTGCAGATCAGGACGGCGCGTCTCATGAATTTCATTCAGACAGTTGGAGACGACATGGTTGTCGGTAAAGAAAATTACCGATTGCGGCGCATAGGAAAGCGCCCGTCGACATCCTTCGATCAGCGCCTTATATACAGCCACGTTCTCCGTTGCTCGGCCAATAAGTTCGGAGACCGCTTCGATGATGTTGCCGTCCTTATCTTCTATTGATATGCCAATTGCTGTTTTAGGAGGATTTCTCTGTACTGCAGCGCTTATATTGATGAATAATTTATCCATATGTGGTGGGTCCACCAGGATTCGAACCTGGGACCGACCGGTTATGAGCCGGTTGCTCTGCCGCTGAGCTATGGACCCTGATATCCTCATTATCGATCAGTTATCTAATGCCACTACTATAACGAGCGCAGCGGGAACTGTCAAGGGGGTCGTTGGGTTCGTAGGGTTCAGGAAGGTCAAGAGGTCCATAGGGTTCATAGGGTTCGTTGGGTTCGTTGGGTCAGGAAGGTCAAGAAGGTCAAGAGGTCAAGGAGAAAGGAGAACGGAGACGGGAGAAGAGGTTTTGGGTGTTGGGTGAAGAGGCGTCATTATTTGTAGTGGCAAAGCTTGCTTTGCCTTTAATGCCGAGCAAGCTCGACCACTACACCTATAGGGTAACTACTCAGGTGGATAGGCTGAAGGCTGAAGGCTGAAGGCTGAAGCCAGAAGTCAGGAGTCAGAAGCAGGATTAAGGAGGGATTAAGCTGCGAACTACGAACTCTTTCCGAACCGTGAACTCTATGAACCCTTCTAACCCAAAACCCAAAACTCAACCCCGTCATTATTTGTAGTGGCAAAGCTTGCTTTGCCTTTAATGCCGAGCA
>CAYSQQ010000038.1:0-8663 GCA_964433275.1 uncultured Thermotogae bacterium | reverse complement strand
ACGAACCCTATGAACCTGCCCGTTCTTCTTACTCGAAGACGCGGTCAATCAGACCATATTCCAGCGCCTCGTTGGGGGTCATGTAATAGTCGCGATCAGTGTCTTTGGCGATTTTCTTATGCGTACGGCCGGTATGATGAGCGAAGATTTTGTTGACCCGATCGCGTAAGCGCAGCAGCTCATCGGTCTGGATTTTGATATCCACTGCTTGTCCTTGTACTCCGCCGAAAATCTGGTGGATCAAGATACGGGCGTTGGGAAGAGCGAACCGCTTTTCCTTTGTTCCTGCTGCCAACAATAGCGCGCCCATGCTCGCTGCTTGACCGATACAGATCGTTGAGACACTGCAGCGAACGTATTGCATCGTATCATAGATCGCTAAGCCAGCGGTCACCGCCCCACCAGGGCTATTGATGTATAGTTTAATATCTGCCTCTGGATCTTTTGCCGCCAAAAAGAGGATCTGCGCGATAACCACATTGGCCACCTCATCATCAATCGTATGACGCAGGAATATGATCCGATCTTCCAGTAACCGCGAATAAATATCATACGTCCGTTCGACCTGACCTGTTTGGTCGATGACGAACGGAAGTTGTCCATAACTCATGTAGGTTCTCCTTAGTCTTTGGTACGTAGATTATAGTCTTAACCTCTATTGCCAACTCTCAATTGCTACCCTTTGATAACTGCATGTTCATACAACAGATCGAGAACACGCTCCCTCATCTTTCCCTGACGGAAATTTTCCAGTTGGTCGTTGGCTTTGAGGTTGGCGAGGAAGCGTAAGGAGTCTGTTCCTGCGCCTTCTGCTTCTTCCTTTACTAACCGCTTGAGTTCGTTCTCATCCAGCTCGATTTGCTCAGCGACGACGATTTGTTTGATAACCAACTCAGATTTTATCTGTTGTGCTATAGTAACGCTTATCTCTGCCCGTAAATCTTCTTCGCTCTTTCCTTGCTCTTCCAAATACTGGGTCAAGGAACGAGAGGGATCGATGCGTGTAATCTCGCGCTTGCGTCGCTGTATATTCTGTTCCACTGCTTCCTCAACGAACGTCGCCGGGACTGGAATATCTATTTGTGCAACGAGCTTATCAAGTAAACTCAATTTAAGTTGATGCGTATGTGCCGTCTGCTGCGTATTTACCAGCTTCTTTTCTATTTCTTTGCGCATCGTTGTAATATCGTCATATCCGGCAGTGCGGGCAAGATCGTCACCCAACTCTGGTAAATCGAGTTTCCATACGTTGATGATCTCGACCTCTGTTTTATCTTCTCCTTTGACAGGAGGATCAAGCGTGATCGTTACTTTATCACCCACTTTACTGCCGATCAACGCCGCGTACTTTTCTTCTGTCCTGACAGCTCCTTCCCATCGAATTCCACTGCTATCTGCGATGCGAACGAAGTCTTCAAGCTCGACAGCGCTTGTTTCTTTCGGGGTGAGGACGCTATGGCGAAACCGAATATGTTCCAATGCATGATCGATCTCTTTGTCGGTCGGCTCTGCCAACGGCGGCACATCAATCTCAATCCCCTTGTATACCGGTAAGTCAAAGTCAGGCAGAATCTCGAAACTTGCAGTAAAGATAAATGATTTGCCAGTCTCAGCCTGTACATGCTTGACGTCAGGGGTTGTTACCGGTTGGAAGAGATGCTCGCTTAACGCTTGCGGGAGATGGTCCTTGACCAACTTGTCGTGGGTCTCCTTCTGGAATACCTCACTACCGAAGTGGGTGTTAAGTACCGGCACAGGGATCCTCCCAGGACGAAAACCGGGTATTGAAACTCTGTTACTATATTCACGATAAATTTGCGCAAGTTTCTTTTCTACCAGCGCAGCAGAGATCTCCACTTTTATTGTGGCTTTGACCTCTGTTTGCTCTGCTATTTCATACTTGACATTCTGGTCCATTCTTCCTCCCTATCCGTATCATGCCGATAGATCAATTTTGATCATCTATAGCCGTCCCATTATTCTCATCCATTCTATACCAATAAGTTCAACCCACACAGTATGCACTGCGGGGAAGACGAACCTCAGTCCGCCCAACAAAATCAGCGCCATGATAATCAGAAATCCATATTGTTCGAAGATAGCAAGAAATCTCCTCCCTTCAGGGGGAAGGAGGTAGGCGAGGATCCGCGATCCGTCCAACGGGGGAATAGGGATCATGTTGAACAACGCCAGCAAGAGGTTGAGGAGGACAAATATTCCGAGCAGATAGAAGAATGCCTGGATGAGCCACGTGCCATGCATAACGGGCAAGAGCGTCACCAGAAACCGTCCCACAATCGTCGTCGCCACAGCCAGCCCAACGTTGGTGAGTGGCCCGGCCAGCGCGACATAGAACATCCCCTGATAAGGGTTACGAAAGTACATCGGACTTACCGGTACCGGCTTAGCCCAACCAAAAACAGGCATGCCAAGAAGGATGAGGATAACTGGCACGAGCACGGTTCCGATCGGATCGACATGGGCCAGCGGGTTGAACGTCAATCGTCCTTGGGCGCGGGCAGTAGGATCGCCAAGCCGAAAAGCGACGTAACCATGTGCGTACTCATGGAAGACGATCGCGCTGAATACAGCGATTAATGATAATATGATATGCGATACTTCCATCTTATTCTCCTTGGGCGCTCATTATTTTGCAGAACAGAGAATCGTTATCATACTCCAATTCACCACATCACTGATCGCGATTATCTGGTGCGTGCCGGGTCGCTCAACTTAACTACAAGTGTATCCTCTTGCGAGAGAATTACCAACCCCGGCGGAGCTCCTTTCGGTTTACGCAGATACTTTACCTTAGTATAGCTTACTTCCACCTTCCCTGTTTGCTGCGCTTGTGAATGGCGGGCTGCCAATTGGGCTGCTGCTTTGATTACTGCCTCTGGCACGTCGCGTTTACCGCCTCGGCTGATAATTACATGCGATCCTGGGAGACCGCGAGCGTGAAACCACAGATCATCCGGCGCTGCCTGGCGAATCAAGCGATCGTTCTGGACAGCATTCTTGCCTGCTCGCACAATGAATCCGGCGATATTATACATCCGCGGCGCGGTCTCTCTTTCCTCTCGGTTACCTTTACGCCGCGGCGTTTGTCGGCGTTCTTCCGCGAGTGAGACAGCCTCGTCGCTGGGCCAACCACCGGCACGCAGGGTGGCGAGGCCGCTTTCAAGGAGCACAATCTTTTGCTTCAGACCATCCAGTCGTCGGCGCGCTGTTACCATCCCCCGTTGCAGTTTACGTGCCCGCAGGTAAAGACGTTGGGCATAGTCGACCGGTCGCATCATTGGATCGATCTCGATCTCTCTCTCCTCGCCGCTGTAGGGATCGACGATAATAGTGCGGGCAGATCCACGCTCCAGCCGATGAAGATTGGCCATTATGACGTCGGCTTTACGCCGCAGGAGGTCAGCTTGCATTGCTTCGGCAACCCATTGCTCTACTCTTTCTGCGGCGCGATGATAGCGCTCTATCTCTGTGGTGAAAAGAGAGGTGAGTCTGGCGTTGTGATCCTCTTCTTGTTCTGTTTTTCTTTGCGCTGCATACTCACGGTCAAGCGCAGCGGCAAAGGTAGCTGTCGCCTCACCCTCTTCTTTCTCAATCAAAGGAAAGAAAGAGGCGTGTGTATCAGTCAGGTAGTAAAACGGCGCCGGTGAATCAACATGAGACAGAATCTGCTGGAAGATGGCAAAAGTCGACTCTCCTTCTCCATTGCCAGCGGTGATTATATGACGTGCCGTTCTTTGATTGATCCCTGCTGCGCGGGCGGCCAGTCTTCGGACAGGGTCAACACTACCCACGATCTTCTCCATCTCTTGGCTGGTAAGAGAGTGCGGCTCGATCTTTACCTGCGCTGGAAGAGGGAGATAGCATTTACCGGGAACGATCAGCCGCTTGCCGGCGCGTCGGTGGTACAGAGCATCAATGATCTTTCCGTCACGCAGCAGGATCAGATTTCCGCTATTGCCGAGAAGCTCGCTGACCAACTGATATGTGAAGATATCAGAGCCGACTTTCCGAGTAATCACAAGGGATACTACCCGTTCATACCCTTCGTGTATTACAGCGATGATCCGGCCATGGCGTAAGTATTTGCGTAATACCATGCAGAAGGGTGATGGCGCAGTAGGATGGGGCAACGAGTGCCGGGTGAGATGGATTCGCGCTTGGCGCGGGATGAGAAGAAGTCTTTGCTCAGTGCCAGCGTAGATATACAATACGAATCCACCTGCGTCGGTCTGCGCAACTTGCTTGATCAAGCCGTTAATAACGGTTGGTCGCACCTCGCTTATTGCTGCGGCTATTGCAATGCCATCCATCAGTTTATTAAGGTCATAAAATTCATTACGTTCAGAAAATTTTATTGACTCATTCTCCGTTGATTTTCTCCTCGTGCTATTGTTATAATTATACTGCGCCGGCGTAGCTCAGTGGTAGAGCAACGGTTTCGTAAACCGTAGGTCGGAGGTTCAACTCCTCTCGCCGGCTCAATCCGAATCGGCGCGATATTCGCAACAGATCATTGACTGCGCCGCATTCATTAAGGAGAAGTGAAGAATGATCGAACGAGGAACATTTCGTGTAAAGAGTGGATTAGCCGAGATGCTCAAAGGTGGAGTGATTATGGATGTCACCACTGCTGAGCAGGCGAAGATTGCCGAAGCGGCAGGAGCAGTAGCCGTTATGGCGCTCGAACGTGTTCCAGCCGATATTCGCGCCCAGGGCGGAGTAGCACGGATGGCTGACCCAACGAAAATTAAAGAGATAATGGCGATGGTCTCGATTCCAGTGATGGCTAAAGTGCGGATCGGTCATTTTACCGAAGCACAGATACTGCAGGCGCTGGAAGTCGATTACATCGATGAATCAGAGGTCCTTACTCCGGCTGATCAGCAATACCATATTGATAAATGGGTCTTTACCGTGCCGTTTGTCTGCGGAGCGCGAGATCTTGGTGAAGCCTGCCGCAGAATTACGGAAGGAGCGGCGATGATTCGCACTAAAGGCGAGCCAGGGACCGGTAATGTTGTTGAGGCGGTAAAACATATGCGCCTGATAAATAGGCAGATTCGCGATGTCCTTGCGGCGCCAGAAGAAGAGTTGATGCAGATGGCAAAAGAGATGGGAGCGCCGCATGATATCCTCCTCCTCATTCGCCGTGCAGGGAAGCTGCCGGTCGTCAACTTTGCTGCCGGCGGGATCGCCACCCCAGCTGATGCGGCGATGATGATGCAACTCGGCTGTGATGGCATCTTTGTTGGCAGCGGAATATTCAAATCGAGTGATCCTGCGGTGCGTGCACAGGCGATAGTAAAGGCGACGACGCATTACAACGATCCGAAGATTCTTGCCGAAGTAGCGGCTGATTTGGGAGAACCGATGGCCGGAATCAATATCGATGAAATCCCGCCGCACGAGATAATGCAGGTCCGCTAATGAGAATCGGTGTGCTCGCTCTCCAGGGAGCAGTGCGGGAGCATCTTGCTGCAATCGATCATCTAAAGCAAGAAGGATTGATTGTAAAGCAGGCTGCTGATCTGGATAGGATCGACGGCCTCATCATTCCGGGCGGTGAATCAACCACGATTTCGCGGCTGATAGATGAAGAATTGGCGCACCGACTTGGCCGGTTGGCACGTAATGGGCTGCCTCTCTTCGGCACTTGCGCCGGGATGATTCTCCTGGCTAATCAGGTCGAGAAAGCGAACAGCTGGCAGTTGAATGCGATCGATATCACGGTGCGCCGGAATGCATTCGGCCGGCAAATCGAAAGCTTTGAGACAAAACTTACCATCACAGGCATCGGTTCTGCTGTGCCGGCAGTCTTTATTCGCGCTCCCTATATTACCCGCGTCGGTGATGGGGTTCAAGTGTTGGCACAGTACATGCCGAGCGGAAAAGCCACCTCTTCCTCGTTGGGATTTCCAGTGATGGCCAAACAGAGGAACGTGTTGGTGGTAAGTTTCCATCCCGAACTGACAGATGATCTGCGCATCCATCGCTATTTTTTGACGATGGTCGAAGCAGCAAAATAGGAGGTTATTGAGATGAAACAGATAGCGATAAACGGTTTCGGTAGAATCGGACGGGCCTTTTTGCGCGCCACCAAGAGGCAGGACGATCTCCAAGTTGTGGCGATCAATGACATCAATCTGGATCCCAAGACAGCTGCGTACATGTTAAAGTACGATTCCGTATACGGCCGCTACGACGGCGAAGTCGAAACGGGAAAAGAAGGAATCATCATTGATCAGAGGCTCCTTCCATTACTTAATCAACCTGATCCAACGAGGTTGCCATGGAAGGAACTCGCTGTTGATCTGGTTATTGAATCGACCGGCGCCTTCCGCAGTTTTGACAGAGCAGCGCTCCACCTCTCTGCTGGTGCGGCCAAGGTTCTGATCAGCGCGCCGACAGGGGGGGAAGGGAAAAAGAAGATCCCCCAACTGGTATTCGGAGTGAATAATGACGCTTATGATCGTGACCTCCACTCTATCGTCTCTGCTGCTTCCTGTACTACCAACAGCTTGGCGCCGATTGCGATGGTACTGGAGAAGGAATTCGGCATTGAAAAAGGATTCTTAACAACGATCCACGCCTACACTGCCGGTCAGGGTCTTGTCGATTCACCCGCCAAATGGCAGACGATAGCGCGCGGCCGTGCAGCAGCGATAAATATCGTTCCCACCACCACCGGTGCAGCCACTGCTACGGCCGTTGTCATTCCTGCTTTACAGGGAAAGATGGATGGGATCGCTCTACGCGTCCCTGTCCCCTCAGGTTCGGTCACCGACTTTGTTGCCAAATTGAGCAGGACGGTCACTGTGGATGAGGTGAACGAGGCGTTGCAGCGCTATGCAGTCGGTGAACTGCGCGGCATATTGGCAACAGCTGATGTTCCATTGGTATCGAGCGATTGTATTGGTGATTCTCATTCTGCGATCGTCGATCTTACTTCCACCCGCATCGTTGACAATGATCTGGTAAAGATAATTGCCTTCTATGACAACGAATGGGGATATGCCAATCGGTTGATTGATGTGGCGCGTCTTCTCTAAGACTGTCAACCGAATTAACGCTGTTGGGACGGGGTTGGTCAGTCTCTTCTTCCCGCCTCAGTGTTATTTATGCCGGGAAGAGGTAGAGCAGCTGAATGTCATCTGTGACAACTGCCGCAATAGTTTACCGCGGATAAGCGGACCGATGTGCACGGTCTGCGGTCAACCGCTATCCGATGAGTCGATCGATCTGTGCCATTCCTGTGGAATCAGCCTGCGCCATTTCGATATGGTGCGCGCGCTCGGCATTTACGACGATGGATGGCAGCGATTGATCCAGGGTCTCAAATTTGAAGGCGAAAAGGCGATCGCCAACGAACTATCGTCACTGATGGCCGATTATCTGAAAGATGAAGATCCATTCGGTATCGTCGATACATTTTCCTATGTCCCGCTCGATCGGCGCCGGCATCGACAGCGCGGATTCAACCAAACTAAGTTGTTGGCCAATAGCCTCAGTCGCGTCTTTGCTGTGCCAGTGGAACATGGGCTGCGGAAGATTCGCACCACTTTGCCGCAGACTGGATTGTCACGCCACCTGCGACGCAAAAGTTTGCGTAATGCATTCACGTGCACACCATCTACAGCAAACAGCCGGACTATCCTGATCGACGATGTCTATACCACCGGCGCAACAGTTGAAGAATGCGCCCAGGCGCTCAAAAGAGCAGGATACGACAGAGTCTTCGTCCTGACCGTGGCTCGTACTCGATAGTTTATGATCAAATCAAATGAGGTGGCAATGAAAATCGAATCGCTTCCATTAGGTAATCTCTGGACCAATTGTTATCTTCTCCGCGCCGATGATCTTGTGATCATCATTGATCCAGCAGCAGAATCAGATGAGTTATTCCAGTTGATCGGCACAAGGGGGGTCGATATGATCATCAATACCCACGGCCATTTCGACCACGTCGGCGGCAACTCCATTCTGAAAGAGAAGTATGGAGCAAAGATCCTTCTCCACCAAGCCGATGCAGCGCTCTTTCGCGAGACAGTCCCGCCAGAGGTCGAAGTAGATCAATTCATTGACGAAGGAGATAAAATCGGGGCAGGAACGCTGGAAGTATTACATATGCCGGGCCATTCTCCTGGCAGTATCATCCTTGTTGGCACAGGTGTCATCTTCTGCGGTGATCTCATCTTTGCCGGTTCGATCGGACGGACTGATTTTCCCGGCGGATCGTCACGTGATATGACCACGTCGCTGCAGCGATTGGCCGCCCTTCCAGGCGACTATACCCTCTATCCTGGCCATGGCCCGACAACGACATTGGCGAAAGAACGTGCAATGAATCCCTTTTTGAATATGGGGTAACCCCGGGTTCGACAGTTCACAGACACAAGCCAGCAAGAGTCGTCAAGATACAGATTACGAGCGTTGGACCTATATGAGCCTCTGCCTACCGATTATTGGGATGAACGCGCCACTCTCTTTACCCTTAAAGGGTAAACACTCAGTCAGCCTCGTCTCCTGTAGGGTGAGAGGGTGAGAGGAAGACGCAATTTTAAGTGTTAAGTGTCGGCCTGACCCTGATGGCTCCTCTTGTCTGTGCCTACAAGCAAAAGATCAGTATGGTGTCCCCGGAACTC
>CAYSQQ010000037.1:3283-8671 GCA_964433275.1 uncultured Thermotogae bacterium | reverse complement strand
GAACTCTTTCCGAACCCTTTACCTCTTACCTGCCACTTACTACCTACTGTGTATGGACATTTGAATCTTTATAAAAAATAATCGAACAGCCCGTATTTTAGCTGAATTCTTGTTGTGGTTCAATGATGGTTATCGCAAATATCTGAACCAGGTGCATATACTCTTGCAAGATCTTCTTCATCCGGGGAGCGAGAAGATTGCGCCACCCATCGCCGAGCAGGTTGAATCTGAGGACTGAGAGGATTATTCCTGTTCTCTGCATGAGAGGACCGACCTTTGTTATCCGATCTCTTCCAATATCATCAGGCGGTTCTCTAATCGTTTCAGACCGGTTTTTATCGCTCGCGCCCGCACTTCACCAATCCCTTTAATCTGCTGTAGTTCTCTACTATCAGCTGCAAGTACTCCTGCCAGGGTTTGAAACTCCTCTACCAATCGCTCGATAATCGGCATCGGAAAATGCGGAATCTTATTTAAGATCCGGTACCCGCGCGTCGGAACGAGCAGATCCATCTCTTCGTCCTCGGCATAGCCAAGCTCCCTAATCACTTTCTCCTCTGAGAAGCTCTTGTCTCTATCCAGCGAGTATATTTTCGCCACTATCGCTTGTGCGTTCTGCTTTAAATCACGCATAAAGTCTTTAACAAGGAGCTCAAATTCCTCATCCAAATCCATCGTTAAGCTGACAAGCTGGCGTTCTGGTAAGTCACTCTCCGCTCCCAACTCAATGCATAATTCTTCGATCTCTTCTTTCATGCGCAGCGTTTGAACAAGCATATGTATCACACGCGCGACTTGGTATAACAGCACCTTGCCTTCGAATTCCATTGATGACAGTTCTCCGAACAGCTCATCGAGCTCTCCCCGGTATTGGCCGATGATGAGCAGCGCTTGGCTGACCATGGAGTTTAATGTCGCGATATCACGCAATACATAGCGCTCTTCACCGCTGTAGACGGTGACGCGTCTCTGCCTCTCGGAGATGGTGACCACTGTTTTCCCTGTTTGAAAGGCTGTCTTCTGCGCCGCCCGATGACGAGTCCCTGTCTCTTGCGATGGGACTGAACGGTCAGGAGAGAGGTGGGCATTGGCATAGATAATGTATCGCAGCTCTTCGTCGAGCACCACTGCCCGATCCATCTTCGCCAGTTCAGTCAGCCGTTGTGGAGTGAAGCGGACGTTGATTTCAAATGTCGCTTCAATGACTTCTTCAATATCTTCCTTGTCTGAGATAACGATCAATCCACCGATTCCCATCGCCACGATGCTGTCGATTGATTCCCGTAATAAAGTCCCGGGCGCTATTTGTTTCAGGACAGAGAGAATTTTACTCCCATACTTCATCTCTTGTCTCCTATTCTTTATCGGGTCATATAAGCTCCAACGTTTCCATAGCTTGCTCTATCGTCTCAACAGCGATCAGATCGATCTGCACATGCGCATTACGAGCGGCTTGCTGATTGACGGCAGGGATGATTGCCCGACGATAGCCGAGTTTTGCTGCTTCAGTGATCCGTTCGCGAATTCGCTTCACCTTTCTCACCTCGCCGCTCAAGCCGATCTCACCTATCAGCACAATATCCGTCGGCATCGCCTTGTTCCGCAAACTTGATACAATGGCAGCAACGACACCCAGATCAATCGCCCATTCTCTCACTCCTAATCCGCCGGCGATATTGAGATAGACATCGGCATCGCGGACATGGATGCTAAGCCGTTTTTCGATCACTGCCAACATGAGAAGGATCCGGTTGTTGTCTATTCCCGTTGCCCGGCGTTGCGGCACTCCATATCCACCCGTTGATGATACGAGAGCTTGGATCTCGATCAATAGCGGTCGTGTTCCCTCCAATGTAGGCACGATAGCCACTCCAGGGCTCGCGACTGTTGTCTTTTGCAGAAAAAAGCTGGACAGATCAGTGATCTCTGTCATGCCAGTCGGCCCCATCTGAAAGACTGCTATCTCATCGGTCGCGCCGAATCGATTTTTCACGGAACGGAGGATGCGCATTCCACTGTCATGACTTCCTTCAAGGTAGAGCGCTGTATCAACAAGGTGTTCGATCGTCTTCGGTCCGGCAAATGTTCCTTCCTTGGTAATATGTCCGACAAGGAATGTAGTCATTCTGCGTGCTTTTGCAAGTCGTGTCAACTCTGCGCTCGCCTGGCGCACTTGTCTGATCCCTCCCGGATCTCTGCCATCTTTTCCACTGCTAACAGTCTGAATGGAATCTACGATCAACACTCGCGGGTCCACTTCTTCCACTGCAGCAACGATACACTCGATCGCCTGTTCGCTGAGAATATAAAGAGTTTCGCAGTTCACTTTAAGCCGCGTGGCCCGTAATTTGATCTGTCCAGGAGATTCTTCGCCGGATGTATACAGAACTTTTCCGTGTTTTTGGGCCATGTTCTGTGCCATCTGAAGCAGCAAAGTTGACTTTCCCACGCCCGGCTCACCGCCGAATAGAATCACTGATCCCGCAATCAACCCTCCCCCGAGCATCCGATCGACTTCATTGATGCCACAGGAGAACCGTTCAGCAACATCAACCTCAATCGAATTGACCGACTGAATTTCCGAACCGATCCAAGAACCGATCGACCGTCCCTCTCCTCGCACATCTTTTGCAACATTGATGTTCTCTTCCGCAAAAGAATCCCACTCCTGGCAAGCAGGACACCGACCGAGCCACTTGTGGGCGTGATAGCCGCAATTTGTGCAGCAATAGACCATCTGATCAAGCGCCTTTACTGAATTTCAGGTTCCCTTTTCTAACCGTTACGCTGATTTTCGATCCATCTGGAAACTCTCCTTGGAGTATCAGGTCGGATAACGGTGTTTCGATCATTTGTTCGATAGCACGTCGCATTGGACGAGCGCCGTACTTAGGGTCATATCCATTTTCGATCAACGTGTCTTTGGCTGGACGGTTCAAACTGAGCTCGATATCGTGTTCTTCTCTGAGTCGATCTTGGAGACTTCCTATCAGTAAGTCGGCGATTTGCCGCACTTGCTGTTTAGCCAGTTGATGGAAGACGATTGTATCATCGAGTCGATTTAAGAACTCCGGCCGAAAGATCTTTTTCACTTCACTCATTACACGCGCCTTCATATCCTGATAGGAACTCTGAGAACCGACTTCCTGGTCGGAGAAGCCGAGAGAAGTCCGGTCAGTTATCACGTTACTCCCTACATTAGAAGTCATGATCAGCACAGTATTGCTGAAATCGATTCGCCGACCTTGTGCATCGGTGAGAATGCCATCTTCCATCACTTGAAGCAAGATATTGAACACATCGCGGTGCGCTTTTTCGATCTCATCGAACAAGACGACCGAGTACGGCCGATGGCGTATTTTTTCAGTAAGTTCTCCCGCCTCTTCATAACCGACATATCCCGGAGGAGCTCCGATAAGACGAGAGACACTGAACCGTTCCATATACTCTGACATATCAACGCGAATCAGAGAATCTTCATCACCGAACAGAAATTTGGCCAGCATCTTCGAAAGTTCAGTCTTTCCCACACCAGTTGGACCGAGGAACATAAATGCACCGACCGGCCGTTTGGGATCTTTTATGCCGGCATAAGCGCGACGGATAGACCGTGAGACAGCTTTGACCGCCTCATCCTGGCCGATCAATCGTTCATGGATTGTCTCTTCCATTGCGATCATTCTTTCGCTCTCTTCCTCCTGGACATGGCCAAGTGGAATGCCAGTCCATGATGAGACCATCATCGCAATGTCCCGTCCATCTACGATGAGTTCTGTTTCTTCTGGCAATGAGCTATGAATAACGTTGATTTGAGAAAGGAGCTCTTCTTTCTGATCACGCAGTTGGGCAGCAATTTCGTATTGTTGTTCGGATACAGCTTGCTGCTCTGCGACGCTGAGTTCTTCTAAATCAGCCATTAAGCGGCGTACTTCAACCGGGGGTTCGGAACCGGCCAGCTTCGTCTTCGCAGCTGTCTCGTCTATCAGATCGATCGCTTTGTCAGGAAGAAACTGGTCTGTTATGTACCGATCAGAGAGACGCGCCGCTTGATACACGGCATCGTCGGTGATCTTAACGCCGTGATGCTCTTCATAGCGCGGACAGAGACCTTTGATGATCTTTACTGTATCTCCGATCGATGGCTCCTCGATCATGATCGTCTTAAACCGACGTCGGAGAGCAGGATCCTTCTCGATTGATTTCCGGTACTGATCGAGCGTTGCTGTGCCGATACATTGAATTGTTCCTTTTGCCAACGGCGGTTTGAAAATTGCTGAAGCATCGAGCGCTCCCTCAGCTCCTCCAGCGCCGACCACTGTCGGAAGTTCATCGATAAACAAGATAATGTTCTCTGCTTGCATAATTTGATTAAGCAGCAACTTTAAGCGTTGCTCAAATTCACCGCGATATTTGGTCCCAGCAACGACCGCTGCCATGTCGAGCTCAAATATCTCTTTCTCAGCAAGCGCCGATGGCACATCGCCAGAAGTGATTCGTTGTGCCAGCCCTTCTACGATCGCTGTTTTACCGACCCCTGATTCCCCGATCAGAGCGGGATTATTCTTCCTCCGCCGCGATAATGTTTGGATGATTCGTTCCATCTCTTCATCGCGTCCAATCATTGGATCGAGTCTGCCGGCATCGGCCTCCTCGATCAGATTGCGGCCGAATTGCGCGAGATCCACCTTGGCGCGCGGGCCACTGCCACCACGGGCTGGAACACCTACTCCTTGTGGAGGAGAGAAATAGGCTTGCACCTTTTTAAAGTCCACCTGCAAGTGAGAGAGAATCAATGCCGCTGTCCCTTCTCGCACACGGAGCAGGCCAAATAACAGATGTTCAGGTCGAATCGTAGTAAATCCCATTCGCCGCGCCTCTTCATAACTGATCTTCATCGCCTTCTTAAGGGGCGCAGTTGGATCCAGGTCTTTAGCAGAGAGTTTGACCGTGCCTCGCCCTTTCTCTTGTTCCACAATAGCGGCTACCTGACGATAGTTGATCCCCTGCGAACGGAGGAAGCGATACACATCGCCCTGTGTCCGTTTAAGAAAAGCCAATAGTAAATGCTCTGTCCCTACGTAGCTGTGACGCCAACCTTCGGCTTCAGCTTGTGCTAACGTTATTATCTCCATTGAGTCCTGTGCAAATCGATCATACATCGTTAATCTTTCCCTCAATTGACAGTCTAAATTATCCAGTTTTTTTATTGGTATCGATATAACAGCGAATAGAAGTTTAACTTTTTTAAAAGTCTGCGCCCCATACCGCCCGCAAATTCTTCTCAATTTTCGAACTGATTATACCGTAGACGTCTGTCTGTGCAACCGGGATCACGGTAAATTATAATTATTCCCCTAAGACACGAGGTTATAGGTGAAAGGACAAACC
>CAYSQQ010000037.1:0-3183 GCA_964433275.1 uncultured Thermotogae bacterium | reverse complement strand
AACCCCTATGACCTTATCAAACCTCTGGTCTTGCTTTGCAATTGGCTGTTTTAGCAACTCGAAATAGTTACGGAAGATTGAATCGGTTCATCACCGTATTGATATCAGATTTGCCGAATAGATCAATCGCACGCGCCGTCCTATCTAAGACAGGAAAGATTTTTTGCCACTCTTTGCGGGTAAACTGTCCCAGGACAAAATCAGATACATTCTGTGGTCGATCTTCTCCTGTTCTGATTCCGATGCGCACACGAGGGATCTTTTTCGTTCCAAGCGCGCGGATAACTGATATCATCCCCTTGTGCCTGTTTGCTCCACCTTGCGGAAGAATCTTCATCCGGCTGAGTTGCAGATCAAGGTCATCGTATACTATCAAACAGTCAGCCAGCGTAATTTCAAACCGGCTTGACCAAGCAATGATTTCGCGCACTGCCGTTCCGCTCTCATTCATATACGAAAGCGGTTTGACCAGCAAGATATTCTGGTGTTGGTAAACAAGCGAACCGGCGATGACAATAGCCTTCTTTGTTATTCCAGCTCTGGTGCGATATAGATCGATAACTTGAAATCCGACGTTATGACGGGTAAGGCTGTACTCCAACCCTGGATTTCCCAGACCGATTACGATCTTTTTCGGTTCATGATTCAGCATCACCAGCGGGTGTCTCAACTCCCTCCGCAGAGGAAACGGAAACTTCTTCTTTTTCCTCTTCCTCTTCTTCTGTAACTACAACTTCTTCCACGCGGCGTGGGCTGAGGATCGTTATCAATCTGCGCGTGGGAGGAAGGAGCGGTTCTGTTTGGCCGAAATCAATCTCCTGTACACGTATTGCCTCTCCTATTTGAAGCTCCTGCACATCGATCGTGATAAGGGCAGGAATATCACCCGATTGACCTAATACAGGAATCGTTTCCATCAATTGATCCAGAATTCCGCCGCCATCTTTGACTCCGATAGACTCGCCGACGACTTTTATCGGCACATTGAGCTTCAACGGATGCCCTTTTTCCGGGTGGTAAAAATCGACATGGATCGGCTGGTCAGTAATTGGATTGTATTGAATAGTCTTGATATAGACATCGATATTCTCTCCCGCTCCATTTTTTGCGAACTGAAGTTCAATCCGTGTGCTACGCGTAATCTTGGCAAACAGGGCGCTCAGATCACGTCTTGCAATTGCTATCGGGGTAGCTTCAATTGTCGGACCATAAACGACCGCGGGAATAAATCCCGCCCTGCGTAAAGCTCCTGTTTTCACTGCTTTATTTCTCTTTTGAACTGCAACGGTTAACACTTTAATTTCCTCCTGACCGGCAAGCGGGGCAATCTTCTTTTAATGAAAAATAGTTAGCATTTTTTTGGCTGTGTAGTTCACAACAGACCTTTTATCGTAAACTAATAATGAGGGAAGAGATGGCTGACCGATTTATTCTCAAAGACCCTCTCTATTGTCTTGGCCAGATGTTCTCCTACCGATATATAATCGATAATTTCTTCGTTATGAGCCTGCTTATGAAAGATAGTATTGGTTACCACTACTTTTTTCAAGGCCGATTCTTTCACTCTCTCAACAGCTCGTCCAGAGAATACTCCATGGGTGCAGAAAGCGTAGATATCGGTTGCTCCTCTTGCGAGAAGCGCGTTCGCAGCTTGGATTAGCGTTGATCCTGAGGCGATGATATCGTCAACAATGATCGCTCGTTTACCTTCTACATCACCGATTATGTTTAGCACATTGGTTGCCGGCCCAGCGCCGCGACGTTTTTCAATTACTGCTAACGGAACATCTATCTGTTCAGCCAACATCCGCGCTCTGATTGTCGCTCCAAGATCAGGAGCAACGATGACAGCGTCTTGGGAACTGTCAAAATGCTCATAGAAGTAGCGAGCAAACAGCGGATCAGCACGCAGATTATCTACTGGCACGTTGAAGAACCCTTGAATCTGGCCCGCGTGAAGATCCATCGTAAGAATACGATCGACCCCTGCAGTTTCGAGTAGATTGGCGACCAGCCGCGCGGTGATCGGAGCACGTCCGCGATCTTTACGGTCTTGTCGACCATAACCATAATAAGGAATCACAGCGATGATCTTCCGTGCTGATGCACGGCGGACAGCGTCGATAAGGATCAAAAGTTCCATTAAGTTATCATTGGCCGGGGGGCAAGTAGGCTGAACAATAAAAAGATCTGCTCCCCTTACTGTCTCCTTTATGTGTACCTCCACTTCACCGTCACTGAATCTGCTGACAGTGGCATTACACAGATGGAGTCCAATATGATCGGCTATCTCCTCAGCCAATATGCGGTTGGCATTGCCGGCGAGTAATTTAATCTCTTCGTTCAATTCTTCATCTCCTCCATTGCTGTGCCATCAATCTGGTTTAGTGTTAGGTGTTAGGTGTATGCTGTTAGCTATTTTAATTTGAATCCTTGGTGATCGATCTTTTTCGTTGCCAATGTGGTTTGTTGATCTGGCGTGCCCGGGCGATGGCGAGGTTGTTCGGCGGCACATCTTTGGTGATCGTTGATCCCGCTGCGATCGTAGCGTCGTCGCCTATTTCCACTGGAGCGATGAGCGAAACATTGCTGCCCACAAAGACGCGATTGCCGATCTTTGTTTTATGTTTTTTTCTGCCGTCGTAATTACAGGTGATCGTTCCCGCACCGATGTTCGTCTCTGCTCCAATTTCGCTATCTCCGATATACGCCAGATGGTTAACCTTCGCACTGGCGTGGATACGCGAGTTTTTTATTTCCACAAAATTGCCGATCTTAGCATCCGGGCCGATATCAGCCCCTGACCGCAAATGGGCATAAGGTCCAATGGAAGTTCCTTGTCGCACCCGCGAGGATTCTATGACTGAATATCGGATATGAACATGATCTTCGATTTTGGAATCATGGATCCAAGTATCAGGGCCAACAGTACAGTGCTTGCCGATCTGCGAGCAACGGCAAATATGAGTTCCAGGAAGGATAATAGTATCAACACCGATGACCGCGTCATTGTCAATGTAAGTGCGCTCAGGATCGACAATCGTTACCCCGGAGTTTATCCATTTTTCTATTTTGTTGTGCATATGGATAATTCTATCAGAATCGGCAAGTCATGCGAGCGACTTTTAACCAGCGCGGAATACAACATATAGTTAGCTGTTGACTAACGACACGTTCTGTGAT
>CAYSQQ010000036.1:0-8749 GCA_964433275.1 uncultured Thermotogae bacterium | reverse complement strand
AAAAAGAGAGCGATCTCTCCCAATGATAAGATTCGTCCGTATGCAAAATATAAGAAGACAAATGGTAACGCTGCATTGAGCAGAGTCGCTGCGGTGATGAAGAGCGCTGCCGTTGCTGTCCCGCGGAGATGATTGGTCACTGCATTATGGATCTCTGTCTCCACACGGGTAAGTGCATCATCTGTCCTTTGCATCCACTCTCTCTGCGGAAGGAATCGTTGGATATAGCGAAAAGTGTCCGACAATCCGCGCCTCTCTCCGATTACTCCCACTACGAGGAGGAGCGTGATCAAAGCGGCGATAGCAGCGCTGGCAAAGAGAATCCAGCGCAGAAAAAACGGTATATCGCTCTGCAGTCCAATGATACTCCCAATAAATATAACTACGACGCTGCTTGTCATTGCTAACAGCCGTTCGATGGCGATGGTGGCGACTATTGCATAACTTTGCGATGAAAACCCGCGCGACACTAATGCAGCCCGGACCGGTTCGCCGCCGATATAGAGCGAGGGAGTCAAATAACTTACTGTATGGGCGGCAGCCATCGCTCCGAAAACGCTCCTGAGCGGACACTTTACCCCATAAGCGCGCAGGAGAACGCTCCATCCCAATGTAGTACAGATAAAGATGAGCCCGGCATTGATTATAAATGCCAGCGCTCCCCACAGACCCAACGCCGCCATCCGCGATAAGATCGTCTGTGGTCCGACAATATACAATACTATCGCCAATAGGCTGATTCCCAGTATAGTGAGAATCAATAGCGTTCTACGCGTATGGTTCATTATCAATATCTTGCCAATACTATACCCCACAAAGCGACAATAAACACCTCGGCTGCAAATAATACACCGCTGTTCTCTCGCCCGTTCGCTGCGCTCACTCAAGCCGCCAAGCTCGCTGTAAATACTTTAGGTTCAAGGTTCAGAGGTTCACGGAAACAATGCAGGTTCAGAAGTTCACGGTTGGGAGGTTCAAGGTTCCGGGTTCCCTCCTACCTCTTCACCATTTACCAAAAACCAGCCTGTCCCCTTTCTTTTCCCTCACCCTCCCAACCTCCCAACCGTGAACCTTGAACCTCTTCCCCTGTTTCAGTCATTCTTTACGTTTCCGGGGTAAACAAATACGACGGTCGGTGGATGGAATTGCATTGCGCAGAAAAATATCGTGTAATCTCTAAATCTAATGATAAACCAACAGGAAGAACGGCTGATAACAATAAACCCGCATAATGGAGTTGATCTCAATGGAGCAGAGGCCGATGATAGCTAAAGTTGCGCTGTCGATTCCGATCCATAAAGAGTTTGATTTTATTATTCCTGATTCACTGCAGAGCGCGGCGATAATCGGGAAACGCGTTAAAGCGCCATTGCGCAATCGTGAAACATGGGGAGTGATTATCGCTGTTATAGAACAGAGCACGGTGTGCGGCGATTTAGAACCGCTTGTCGCTGTAGCCGACGGCCCATCATACACCACTGTTGATGTCGAGTTTTGCCGTTGGGTGAGCGATCACTATCTTTCTCCCCTCGGAATAGTTATCAACCGCCCGCTACCACAACGGGTCACAGAGCGCGTAAAGCGTTATTACCAATCAATGGTCAAAGTTACAGATGCAGCGTCGTTGATCGATAAACTGCAACGCCGCGCTCCGCGACAGGCCGCGTTATTACAGGTGATTTCCACTATATCAACCCCAATGATCTCAGAAGCGGAATTGCGTTATCAGCTCGGTGAGGTACGCCACCAGTTGATCCGGCTACAAGAGAAGGGTCTTATCAAAGAGGTTCAGCCAGTGGCACGGAACCGGGATTCACTACCACTCCTGTCAACTGATGACGCTGCCGCAGTCAATCAGATCTGCGCCAAGTTCGCACATGGAGGGACAGTATTACTGCACGGAAGAGAACGAGGGGGAGTTTACCACCATGTAGTGCAAGAAGCGATAAAGAGAGGAGAGAGTGCTCTCATCCTTGTTCCGGAGCGTTTCTTGCTGGCACAACTCTCCCACTCCTTTCGCTCCCAATGGGGAGAAATCGTTGAAATTTATCATGGCAGTCTACCAGAAGGCGAACGCGGCCGGATATGGAACAGGGCGCGCAGCGGAGATTGTCAGATCATCATTGGAACACGTTCCGCTATCTTTCTCCCTGTTGCTAATCTCAGGCTGATCATCATTGATGAGGAGCAGGATTCCAGTTATAAGCAACAGGATATGCTCCCCTATTACCATGCACGTGAAGCAGCGTTCATGAAAGGCGCGATCACGCGCAGGAATGGACGAGCACCGCTGTTGCTCCTCGGTTCAGCCGCCCCATCACTGGAGACATTCCACGCGACACATACAGAGGCAATCGAGCTCATCCGTCTGAGTCAGCAAGAGAGAAAGCGCGATGTAGAGATAAAGGTGATCGATCTAAGACGAGTTAAAAAGAGTGATCTCTGCATCAGCCTGCTTTTACGCCATGCAATCGCCGCGACCCTTTCCCACGGCAAGAAAGTTCTTCTCATCGTCAATCGACGAGGATATTTTCCCGTTGTTCTCTGCAAAGAGTGCGGTCAAAGTTTGCGTTGTCCGCAATGCGGAATCAATCTTGTCTATCACTTTACCACCTCTCAGCTTCTCTGCCATCTGTGCAGTAATGTATACCACGGAATGCGTTGTTCTCAGTGCCGCTCGCGAGCGCTGCGCTTTCTCGGTGCAGGCACACAACGCGTGGAAGCAGAAGTCAACCGCCTCTTTCCCTCTGCTGTGACGATGCGGATCGATACTGATACAATGAGAAAAAAAGAGAAGAATCTCTCTTTCGCGCGCAGAGATAGCGATATTCTGATTGGCACACAGATGGTTGCAAAAGGGCCTCGATGGGCACAGCTTGATCTCGTCGGAGTTGTTTCAGCAGATACGTTCCTCTGCCGGCCTGACTTCCGCGCTGCCGAGCGGACATTCCAACTCTTAGTCAACGCTGCCTCACAGATTGAGAAAGGCAAAATCATCATTCAGACCTATTTTCCCGATCAATACGCAATCCGTTATTTCGCCGGTGATGATTACGATGGTTTCTACCACGAGGAGATCGACTATCGAAAGAGGTTCTTTTACCCCCCGTTCTCCTATTTGGCTAAAATAACCTTTAGCGATCAAGATCAGCGACAGAAGAAGATCGAAACAATTAAACAGATCCTCGCTCCGTTCGCCGTCGATCTGCTCGGTCCAACGACTATCCCTGGAGTAAAGGGAGAGGAGTATTTGTTGGTTAAGGGGACGACTTCCGCGTTGGTCTGTGAAGCTACTACCGCTCTGCTGCACGCGATATCCGGGCTTCGAATCGACATCAATCCGCTGTAGGTTCGGCCGCTTACCGCTTGTTTATCAAGGTCAGGGCGATGAACTTGAGAAGTACCTGAATTTACTTGTGGGGAGTTGTCATGAACAGTGGATTTCTACTATGTCGCCGTCTTGCAGTATATGATCGGTGGGAATCTTCTGCCCGTCGAATTTTCCTGACCCCCAGATACGAACGAATTTCAGTCGTGCAGCAAATTCGCGGTGCACGGCATTGACCGCATCGAGGACAACGCTTTCGACAGGCAAAGTGTACGGCGCGGTAAGGTCTGGGTCTTTGCCAGGCAGTTTCGTGTAAATCCGTAAGATGTTGAGCGCTGAGAAGATCGTTTCCGGAAGCTTATCCATTCCCATACCGGAAACTGTTGATACAGGCGCTGCCGGTAACAAGGAGGCGAGTTCGTCTACTGCTTCTGCCACGTATCTCTCTCCGGCTAAATCACGCTTGTTGAGGACGATCAATGCCGGCACTTCTGCTGTTCTCCAGTCTGTCTTGCCGCTGCGCTTGCGTACAAGGAGGGTATGACGCAGCGCCACTTGCTCAATAACCTGTGTTGCAGCAGCAGAGAGATCTTCTTCCCTCTCTCCATCATCAGTTGTTGCAACTACGATAATGGCCAGATCTGCGTTGCGCACCATGTTATAAACCCATGATTCCGAGTACTCAGCGCTGATCGGCGGCAAATCGATGATCTGAATTACGATATCCTGATATGCCATCATCCCGGGAACTGGCAACGTACTGCTGAACGGATAATCAGCTATATTGGGCTTGGCGTTGGTAAGGTAGGCCAATAGGCTCGATTTACCTGTGTTAGGTGGCCCGATAAGGACTACTTGCCCCGCTCCTTCACGGTCGATGCTCTCCGGTCCGCTGCTCCGCCCTTTTTTACTCTTTTGTCCCTGCTCTTTGAGTTTAGCGATGCGCCGTTTGATATCAGCACGCATCTTCTCCGTTCCCTTATGCTTTGGGATGGTAACGAGCATCTCTTGCAGCGCATCCAATTTTTCTTCATCGGTTGATGCTCCTTGGAATCGCTCCCGTGCTTTAAGAAAATCAGCGGTCAGATTTGCGGGCATTCTTTTCCTCTCTATATAAGTCCTGCTAAACGGGTGAATCTACTATCAGCGTGTGGTCTAACCGTCCCATATATCAGCTAAAAGTTCATCCGGTACATCAAAATTGGCAAAGACTTCCTGGACGTCTTCATTGTTATCGAGCGCATCGATCATCTTCAGCAATCTTTTCGCTTTTCGTCCTTCGATGCGGACCGTCGTTTGCGGGATCATCGTATTCTCCGCACGTACAGGTACAACACCTATTTTCTGTATCCCATACAGGAGAGACATAAATTGTGTTGGCTCACAAATAATCTCGAGCGCTCCATCTTCTTCATAGATATCTTGCGCTCCCAACTCGATAGCTGTCATCATCAGGTCATCTTTGTTGATATCTTCCGGTAGTGCTTCGATTACGAGGAGCCCTTTGCGCTCAAATATCCAGGCCACACTTCCGGCAGCGCCGAGATTTCCCCCGTATGTAGTAAATATATGCCGGATTGCTGCTGCAGCGCGATTACGGTTATCGGTGACAACGCGAAGCAGGATAGCCACACCGCTTGCTCCATACCCTTCATAGAGAGCCTCCTCGTACAAAACGCCGCCCAGTTCTCCCGTAGCACGTTTAATAGCTTTCTTAATATTATCCTTGGGAATATTTGCTGCCCGCGCCCGCTCCAATATCTGTGCCAAGGCAGCATTGTTATCTGGATCAGGAGAACCGGATCGTGCCTGGAGTGTTATCTCTTTTAAAATCTTGGCGAATCGATCAGATTTTTTACGATCTTGCCGTTCTTTACGGTATTTGGTATTAGCCCATTTTGAATGCCCAGCCATAGAAATCTCTTCTTTTATTATGCAAGATAACGATACATTTTATGATATTCTTTTACTTTCCAAGTGTTTTTTTGCAGCTTAACGACTTCAATCTCTTTTCAAAATGGCAACGAGTACGAAACTCAATTCGCTTGCCGTTTATCGCAACTATACTACAAAAGAGATATTTTCGCAAGATTTATCCCTGTAGCGCAGTGATTGAATCTCTTGCCCGTGCCATTAGTCCAAGGACATTTGAAAATTGCGCAGCGCTGGATCTTACGCCGGAGGCAGATACCTTTAACAGGTGTGCTGGCGTTGTTTCTGGTAAGCCTGGCTCGCAAGGCGGCAGTGCAGGCTGGGATAAACCTCACCGTGCCGGCTTTGTTGGAAGAGTTCACCAGAATCCGTGCAAAGGCCATGATCTCTCCCCAGGGCACGCTAACTCACCGGAAGGACCACATCACATTGAGCCGGATGTCTCCACGGCAAAGAAGGTTGGCTGTCTCTTGACATCAAAGCAGTACTCAGAAGGTATAGTAAGTCCCGCTGAGATCACTACACTTCCCCTTAAGGTAGGTAATACACCTTCACTACTGCAATCTTCCTCTTGTTAGAAACTTGGAAGACCTTCCTTTCTGTAAGTCATAAAGACAGGATAGCTCTTCTGTTCAAAACCAACCATTAACCCCTTAATGCGTTACCTGACATCTGTCTTTGAGCTTTACTTGATCCTTAATGGTGATCCGATAACGACTCTTGTCAAGAATTCCTTCTCGCGCAAACTGATTGAGTGCTATCGTGGTATTTTCTCGTGCTGAGCCGATCATATCCGCCAACTCCTGATGCGTAATCTGCAACCCGATCAGAATGCCGTTCTCTGTTTGCACTCCGTATTCGCCGACGAGTTTCAGTAATTGACGGGATAACCGGGTTTGCAGATCCTTAAACGCGAGGTTTTCCACTATTTCCCCGATCTCTCGTACGCGTGACCCCAAAAGCTCCACTAACTTAAGCAGATACACAGGATGTCGGTTAAGTAAATGCCAAAACTTGTCACGATCAATTCTTCGCACAGTTGTTTTTTCTAAAGCTATCGCAAGGAATTTCCGGTCTTCCTCTCCTATAAGACACATCTCACCGAATATCTTGCCCTGATCAATAACGGTAAAAGTCAGTTTTTTACCGCTGTCATCAAGGTAGGCCAACTTTACTCGACCTTGCTGAACTACATAGACACTGGAGCTTGGGTCTCCCGGTTGGTAGATCGCTTCCCCTTTATTAAAGGAAATAACAGTTCCCAAGCGAACTTCATCCGCAAATAATGTATTCCAACACCTTCTGTCGTTTATTGACTGCACTAACTGCTCCTTTATCTATCGCTGAGAGATTCCTTTTATTCACTCAGCTAATTATAACGAGGCAGGAAACGGATCGGGAAGGGAACTTGAGCTGTTTATAGATAAAACTGTAGACAAAAAAAGGGGACTTTCATCACTTGGAAAAAGAAAAGATGAAAAGGAATAGCATGATGACTATCTATCAACGATCTGTTGATCAATATTCTCCCTAAAAAGGAGGTGATCCAGCCCCAGGTTCTCCTAGGGCTACCTTGTTACGACTTCACCCCCCTTGCGAAAAACACCTTCGGCGTCTACGAGAGACGACTTTAGGTACTCCCCACTCGGTTGGTGTGACGGGCGGTGTGTACAAGACCCGAGTACATATTCACCGCAGTGTGGCTGACCTGCGATTACTAGCGATTCCGACTTCATGAGGTCGAATTGCAGACCTCAATCCGAACTGAGACCAGTTTTTTGAGATTGGCTTCCCCTTGCGGGTTCGCGACCCATTGTACTGGCCATTGTAGCATGTGTGTCGCCCTGGGTATAAGGGACATGATGACTTGACGTCATCCCCTCCTTCCTCCGGCTATTCACCAGCAGTTTCGTCAGAGTCCCCGGCATTATCCGCTGGCAACTGACGACAGGGGTTGCGCTCGTTATGGGACTTAACCCTACGTCCTACGACACGAGCTGACGACAGCCATGCATCACCTGTGCTAGCTCTTGTGCCCGAAGGCACAAGTCGTCCCCCTTTCAGGTTCCTACTACTAGCATGTCAAACCCAGGTGAGGTTCTTCGCTTATCTTCGAATTAAACCACGTGCTCCACCGCTTGTGCGGGTCCCCGTCAATTCTCTTGAGTTTTAGCCTTGCGACCGTACTCCCCAGGCGGTTCACTTAACGCGTTAGCTCCGGCACCGGCCTATATTTTAACGGCCGGCACCAAGTGAACATCGTTTAGGGCGTGGACTACGGGGGTATCTAATCCCCTTTGCTCCCCACGCTTTCGCGCTTCAACGTCGGTTACATCCCAGAGGGTTGCCTTCGCCATTGAGGTACCTCACAGTATCTACGCATTCCACCGCTACTCTGTGAATTCCACCCTCCTCTTCTGAACCCTAGCATAGCAGTTTCACCTGACCGCCCTCGGTTGAGCCGAGGAATTTCACAGATGACTTACCATGCCGCCTAGACGCCCTTTACGCCCAGTAATTCCGGATAACGCTTGCCACCTCTGTCTTACCGCGGCTGCTGGCACAGAGTTAGCCGTGACTTGTTCCTGAAGTACCGTCATCGGATGAGCATTTCCTCTCATCCTTATTCTTCCCCCAGAAAAGAAGTTTACAACCCGAAGGCCTTCATCCTTCACGTGACGTCGCTCCGTCAGGCTTGCGCCCATTGCGGAAGATTCCCCACTGCTGCCTCCCGTAGGAGTCTGGGCCGTGTCTCAGTCCCAATGTGGCTGATCGTCCTCTCAGACCAGCTACCCATCGTTGCCTTGGTGAGCCGTTACCTCACCAACTAGCTAATAGGACGCAGCCCCCTCCCCTTGCGGCGGCAAGACCGCCTTTGGCATATACTCCGCCGAGTATATGCAATATCAGGTATTAGCCATCTTTTCAGATGGTTATCTCTGTCAAGAGGACAGGTTAGCTGCGCATTACTCACCCGTTCGCCGCTCCGTCACCAGTCCGCATCTCCCGAAGGAAAATTAGTCCGGCTCGATCGCACGACTTGCATGTGTTAAGCGCGTCACTAGCGTTCATCCTGAGCTGAGATCAAACTCTCTTAGTTTAATCGTTTAATTTGCTCTAGCTGAAATTTGTTAATAGGGTGATCTTTAAATCACCCTCATCATGCTATTCACTTTTCAATGATCAACAATTAAAAAGAAGTATAGCAGGTTTAATTAAGCTTGTCAAGGGGAATCGCAAAACTGCTTAATTCCTGATAGCAACGTTATTTCAAGGATAATTAGGTTGAAAACCCAACCACAAAGTGACTTAAACATTGCACAATGTAACTATTCAGGTTCGAGGTGAGAGGTAACTACTCAGGTTCAAGGCTCCGGGTTCACGGTTGAAGAGATGAATGAGAAGTCAGAAGTCAGAAGTCAGAAGTCAGAAGCCAGAAGTCAGAATCCAGAATCCAGAAGTCAGAAGTCAGAAGTATAGGCTTCCATT
>CAYSQQ010000035.1:0-8944 GCA_964433275.1 uncultured Thermotogae bacterium | reverse complement strand
CTTGCTCTCGCTCGGATGGACATCGGCAGGGTGGTATATTGGGGTGACCGTAGACTTTGATCTTTTCTCCCCTCGCCATAGTTACCAGATAAAGCTGGCCAAGGTCTCCTTAGAGATCGCCCAAGGTCGTTTAAAAGTGACGCAGCAAAAGGCACAGAGGCTAATCCTGAGTCAGAGGACCGCCCTGTGGCGAGCGATGGAAGAGTCTGAACGCCTTCACCTGGAAAAAGAGAAGTGGGCATTGGAAGAGACCATTATGCAAAAGAAGTTAGCGGCTGAAGTAATCAGCACAGACGAGTGGACCAACTTTCACATGCAGAAAGAAGCTTTCGAAAGTGACCGGAAGCAAAGAGCGTTCGATTTGATCCTTGAGTATCTTCGCTATCGCCGGATATTAAGATTGGAGCTTAATTGGAGGGAGATCCTGTCATGAAAAAACACTGGAAATGGATCGGGGGAATCGTTGTTTTGTTGGCTATTGGCGGTGCTTTGTATGGTTGGCGGCCCTGGGCCACCCGCGAGGCGGCGTTCCCAGGTGGAGACCTTGATCTTGGCCTTGGTCCCACGCTGCAAGTGGGCCGGGGGGATGTGGTGCGAACGTTAACGGTATTTGGCAACGTCATTCCCAAGGACGTGTTCACCCTCTCGTTTGACGCGGGAAGGCTTGCCAAGTTTAAGGTAAACGAGGGGGATGCAGTAGAGCGGAATCAGGTACTGCTTCTCTTTAGGAACGCGCAAGAGAAATTGACCATGTTGAGAGCTAAGCGAGTCCTGGCAGAAGCGCGGGCCGCGGGGATCCCGACGGTAATACAGGAGAGAAAGCTGGAATACGAGATCGCCCAGGCAGCCTACGAGGCGACTATCATCCGGGCGCCTTTTGCAGGGGTCGTGACTTCCGCGAGCCGCGCGAGAGACACCGTCGGCCAGTATCAGATTTCTCTGCTGAACCGGGCCGAGCTTCTGATTGAGGTGATGATCTCCGAACTTGACATCCATCAGGTGGCCCTCGGCCAGGAGGGACAGGCGATGATCGACGCTTTTCCCGACCAGGTATGGCCGGTTGAGATTATTCGTATTAACTATCAAGCGGTTCAGGGACCCGGCTTCGGGAGAGGCAGAGGCAAGGTGGTTCCGGTAACCGTGAAGTTTCTCAAGGTTGATCCAGCAATGTTGCTGGGTCTTTCAGCGCGGGTACATATCACGACCGCCGAGGCAAGAGAGGTGGTGCGGGTGCCAATCGAAACGTTGATCGAGTTCGGCCCGGGGTTGGCGGTAATAGTGATAGAAGAGGGCAAGCCGGTGCCTCGGCCGGTCGAAGCGGGCCTCACCTCAGACCGATTCGCCGAGATCACCTCCGGCCTGGAGGAAGGGGAGGAGATCCTTCTAATGCCAATGGTTCCGGCCATTCCAAGCATCGCAATCGATGGCAAAATTATCGATGGTGCTTGGCCGCCATGAAGGGATTAGTTGCTCTCGAGAGAGTGAAGAAAGCTTACCCGTTGGGGGAAAGAGAGGTATGGGCCCTACGCGGGGTAGACTTGGTAATTGAGGAGGGAGAGTTCGTAGCGATCACCGGCCCCTCCGGCTCGGGTAAGTCGACCCTGATGCACTTGATGGGTGGCCTGCACCGGCTCACCGAGGGCCGTGTGCATCTGGGAGGAGAGGATCTCTCCGCCCTTTCCCGGGATGCCTTGGCGCAAATACGCAACCGTAAAGTGGGGTTTATGTTCCAACAGTTCCACCTCCTCCCCCGGACAAGCGCCCTGGGGAACGTTGAGCTTCCGTTGATCTACGCCGGAATAGGACGGAAGGAACGAAGGAAGCAGGCGCTTGAGTGCCTGCGGAAGGTAGGGCTGGCAGACCGAGCCCGCCACCGTCCGACCCAACTCTCCGGCGGTGAGTGCCAACGGGTAGCGATTGCACGTGCACTGGTAAATGAACCCGTACTACTCTTAGCCGACGAACCGACCGGGAGCCTGGACACTCAAAGCGGTCAAGAAATTCTGAAAATCTTCTCTGCGCTACATGCTGGAGGGCGAACAGTGGTGCTGGTGACCCACGAACCCTACGTGGCTGCGTTCGCGGAGCGCCAGATCAGGCTACGCGACGGAATGATAGAGGAGGAAGACCGTGGGACTCCTTGAAACGATTCGGACAGCTCTTTCCGCCCTTTCCGCTCATAAGCTTCGTACAGTGCTATCAATTCTCGGGGTAGTGATCGGGGTAGCGGCGGTGGTGGCTATCGTAGCCATTGTCCAGGGGGCCACCTTTGATATCCGTGAGCAAATCGCGGGACTGGGTGTCCGTGTTATCAACGTTACACTGTTTCCCGACGCCATTCTCCAAGGCGGCCAACCCGCAGGGTTTCTTATCGAGGAGATCTCCGAGGAGATTCAGGCGGCACCAGCGGTGGCCAAGGTTGTTCCTAGTGCTTCCGCTTCGGGAGAGGTCTTCTTGGACGGGCAGAGCTTTCATCTTCGCCTCTTGGGGACGACGCCGGAATACGCGCCGCTGTTCGACTTCTACCCTGCCGAAGGGCGGTTTTTACATTTCCTTGATCAGGATAAGGCGGTGATCGTCCTGGGATCTCGGGTGGCCCAGGATCTCTTCGGCGGTGAAGACGCATTAGGGAAGGATCTCGTCATTGATGTCTGGGGGCAGAAGACCCTGTTTCGTGTGGTGGGGGTAATGTCCTCTCGTGGCTGGGTGGGACATGAAGACTTAGACGGGCAAGTATATGTCCCTGTCTCCGTCCTGCAGCGGCTTGGTGGTTTATTTTTCAGTTCCTATATCGCCCTAGCCGAGTCCGAGGAATTGGTGGAAAAAGCAGCCCGCCAGATTGAGGTCATTCTGGATCGGAAGTTTGATACCCTTAAGCGAATCCAGGGGCGTCAGGCTCAGACAACGGCTCAGGCCATTGGCCCGGGAGGAGGGATGTTTCGGGGTATTGGCCCGGGAGAGAGGAGAGCGCTGCCTCTGTTCCATGTGTGGACCCAGCGAGAAATAATCCAGGCCTTCGAACAGATATCCCGCACGATGATGCTGGTTTTGGGGGGGATCGGGGCGATCTCCCTTCTGGTCGGAGGGATCGGGATAATGAACATCATGCTCGTCTCGGTGACAGAGCGGACCCGGGAGGTGGGAATCCGTATGGCAGTGGGAGCGCGGCCACGGACAATCTTGTGGCAGTTCCTGAGCGAATCAGTATTGACATGCCTTGCTGGGGGATTAGCTGGGTTAGGATTGGGATGGCTGGGAGCCTGGGTGGCCTCCCAATTAGTAGGGGCGTGGCCATTTGTAATCTCCTTTCTCCCGGCCGGGATCGCCTTTGGGTTCTCCGTTTTTGTCGGGATCGTGTTCGGTCTCTACCCCGCGCTGCGGGCGGCCAGGCTCGACCCTGTCGAAGCGCTAGGGTATGAATAAAGGATCGCCGGGGCCTATCATTGAATTTCACAGGTGATAGGCAAGCCTTTGTCAAGTAGAATATCTACTTGACGGGGACTTGATGTATCCTCATGTACAAGTGATAAGAGCTATCGGGAGGATATCCGAAGTACTTCGGGTATTATCCTGATTTTGGGTTCATATCTGAAGCGCTTCGGATATGGACAAGTTAGCCAAAATAGCAAACCGGAAGGAGGAAGATTGTTATGAAAACACTCTCTGGAGTATACAAAGGGAAGCGGGTTGTCGAATTGTTCGAGGACATCGACCTTCCCAAAGACATAGGGGTGCTGGTCGTAATTCCGGAAGAGAATGATGAAAGGAAATTACGCAACCAGCTTCAGAACGTTGCAGAAGGCGTCTTCGCAAAACTTTGGGATAACAAGGAGGACGAAGTCTGGAATGAGTATTTATAGGCAACGAGACATTGCCATAGTACCCTTCCCGTTCTCTGATCTTTCTATGCAGAAAGCCCGCCCTGTCCTTATTCTGTCGAATGATACGTACAACCAACAATCGTCCGATATTGTGGTTTGTGGCCTGACTACCAATCTCAGACCAGCACCTTACTCGATCATTATTGGTGTCACAGATGTTGAACAACCAGGAACGCTAAGACACAAGAGCAGGATTAAGGCCGATACGATTGCTTCACTGGAGCAGTCGCTCCTAGTCAAACAAATTGCTCGCCTGAAACTCTCGATCTTCAAGAAGATTGTTACAGAGATCGAGGATTTGATCAAGACTCCGTAAGCTTTGATCACTACGCCAACAAGGCTATCAGTGGAACACCGAATATGAGAAAAGATGTTTTACTACTTCGGCTAACAGCGTGTTTGCGACTCTTCGCTAAATGCCTGCGGCACTTCGCAAACACGCAAGATGTTATATTCAATCAGGCTTCGGCGAAAGCTTATTAAATCTGAATTTCAAACAAACATTATGAATAATATCAAAATAAGAGAATTGCAATTAATAGATTATAACGACGTAAGAGAAATCGATGAACTAACACAAAGAATATATCGAGGGAAAAAATGGGACATACTGAATAAAGAAGAAAAAGAAGAATTTATGACATCGAGAAAAAGTGAATTTAAAATAAATTGCAAAACAGGTTCTTCATTTGTCGCAATTAAAGATGATAAAGTAGCTGGATTCTTACTCGCACACGAAACTTTACCATTTAAAAATAAGATTTTAATTCGTCATATAGCAGTACATCCTAATTTTCAAAAACAGGGGATAGGCAAAAAGCTATATACAGCTTTAATTCGGAAAGCAAGGTCAAAAAAGATAAAGGAAATTGAAGCAGGTATTAATCCGGATAATCCTCCTTCAATTAAATTACATAAACAAGTTGGATTTAAAGTAATTGATTGGAAAAAAGCAATTCTTAAACTCTAGTTTTCGCCTTCGCCTGACTTCTTCGTCGCTTCGCTCCTCAACCTTCGCTAACGCTCAGGGAATATAACAGCGGGATAAACGGTTTCGGGCTAAATCCCTTCACCCAAACTGGCTAAAGCCAGCTTCGTTTACCCACAGATGTTAGCGGAAATGCTCGTATGAAAGAGTTGGAATGAAGATTCGTGATATTATAAAATTAATTGAAGCGGATGGTTGGTATTAAGTTGATACAAGAGGAAGCCACCGTCAATATAAACACCCTACAAAATCTGGGAGGGTAACAATTGCTGGTCATCCTGGCGATGAGTTAGCTCCAGGGACTTTGAATAGTATTTTGAAACAGGCAAAATTGAAGGAGGTCAAGTAATATGTATCGTTTCCTTATCGTGATCGAAAAAGCCAATGTTAACTATTCTGCATACTCCCCTGATTTACCTGGATGTGTGGCTACTGGTGCAACTCGTGAAGAAGCAGGGCAAAACATGTATGAAGCCATTGAATTCCATTTGCAAGGGTTGAAGGAAGATGGGGTGTCTATCCCCCAGTCGACTTCCTTTGCAGAGTATGTTGCCGTCAGATAAGATTTTGGTACGGGCACTTCCGCTAACACAGCATATACGCTGTGGGCTAACGCCCTTGCCCTCCTGCCTGTGCCGTCGGCACGGCAGACAGGTCGGGACATTGTTCCCTTCGGTCGGCACTTCGCAAACATGCAAAACGTTAGGCGAAATGCCAAGCCACAAGAATTGTGTGAGGTGAAAGAAGATGGCTATCCAGACAACGTTAGAGCGATTGGAACAACAAGTAACTCAGCTGCCGATGCGTGATCAACTCAAGTTGATAGCGCACATCTCCGAGCGCCTAGGTATCACGCCGCTATGCGTAGAGAAAGAACATAGGGGAGGTGCCGATGAACTTCTAGCATTGTGCGATGCGGCAGCAGATATGTGGGAAGGCGAATTTGATGCGGCGCAAGAGATTCGCCGAATGCATCAAGAGCGGGATGAGCAAATATGGCCGAGCAAGTCATAGATGCAAGCGTCGCCGTCAAATGGGTGGTCAAGGGCGAGCCGTTCCGTAACAAGGCACGGCAATTGCTCCATGATGCCCGATTGAAAGGTATCATGTTGATTGGGCCATCTCTTTTGGAATACGAAGTCGAGAGTGTATTGCAGCGCCGTCTTTACTCCGGACGTGCAACCATAGCAACGGTAGACGCGTCATTAGCAGCTTTTTATGCCGTCGGAGTACAGGTTGTTACTCATCCCGATATGGTTAGTCGTGCACGAGAAATAGCACGGCAATTTAATCAAGAGCGCATCTATGACTCGCTTTACGCTGCCCTTGCCGAATTGCGTAGGTCTGAGTTCTGGACAGCCGACAAAGCCTTTTATGAGGCTGTAAAGTCAGCACTTTCATTCGTAAGGTATTTACCTGATTATCCTTGAACTAGAGAGGGCTTGGCACAGCGCCTAACAGCGTGTTTGCGGCGCTTCGCTCACCCAAATGCTTCGCACTTCGCAAACACGCTGTTAGGCGACATTGCGCTTAAGAAGAAATGGAGGTGAAAAAATGAAAACTTACAATCTATTTATAAGTCATTCTTGGAGTTACAGCAACGTTTATGAGAAACTCATAGCACTCCTTGAGAGAAGACCATATTTCAGTTTTAAAGATTATTCCGTCCCAAGAGACGATCCAATTCATAATGCACCCAATTCTCGCGAGCTATATGAGGCCATAAAAAAGCAGATAACTCCATGCCATATTGTGCTGATTCCAGCAGGAGTTTATGCGACTTATAGCACTTGGATTAAGAAGGAGATACGCATAGCAAAAACCGAGTTTCAGCATCCTAAGTCTATTATTGCAATAAAACCTCGGGCTCAGAAGAAGATTTCTCAAATTGTTGCTGAAAATGCTGATGAAATAGTTGGATGGAATACAGATTCCATTGTAAAGGCAATAAGAAGGCACCCCTTATGAATAGAGAAGAATATGGCGAACAATTTAAGGAGCATTTGTTGGAGCAATATAAGTTGTATGTTGAAATGGCAGACAGAATAAGCGATAGGAGGGGGCAGACGAATATGTTTTATATTTCGCTTCTATCAGTACTTCTTGCTTTGCTCTCCATCGTCATTGGTAGGAACACATTGAATGGATCCCAAGCAGTTATATTTATGACTATGGGTATTTTGGGCTTGGGATTATGTGTCCTATGGAATATAAACATTCGTTCTTATAGACAGATTAATTCTGGAAAATTCAAAGTTATTCACGAAATGGAACAAAACTTACCATTCAATTGCTATGATAGAGAATGGGAAATATTGGGAAAAGGGAAAAAAGCAAAATCATATTTACAGCTGACTCGGGTTGAACAATATGTTCCTATTATACTTGCTGTTCCTTATTTGGTGCTTTTTATATATTCACTATGGATGTTGATAAAATGAAGATTGCAATGTCGCCTAACAGTGTGTTTGCGGTTCGCTACCACTCACCCAAACCCTTACGAACTTCGCATACCCGCAAAACGTTAGACGCCATCAAAAAAAATCAGGGTGCAAAGATGGAAACAGAAGGAATGCAATTGGTGAAAGTGAAGGAGTTAAGGCTGAATAACTGGTTCATCAACAAAGCTAAGCTGGATAAGGTGCGTGAAGCCTGGCATCATGGCGAACAAGAACTTCTCCCACCAGTACTCGTGACAAAAATCGATGGCGAACTGAGTCTGATTGATGGACATGCCCGAACTTATGCCGCTTTTGAGAATGGGGTCTCTGAAATAAAAGCGATGGTAGAAGATCTGGATAAAATTGAAGGATCAAGGGCACTTTACGAACATATTCACCGAGAAGGCCCAAAGATTGGTATACACACCATAGGTGATCTTGGAAATCGAATTGTTGAACCTGAAGAGCACGATCATTTTTGGATTGGTTATTGCTCAAAGTGGCTTGAAGAAAATGAAGAATGTGACGGCGTCTAACAGCGTGTTTGTGGTTCGCTTTTGCTCACCCAAATTGTTGCCTCGCAAAAACTTCTTTTATGCTGGGAACGTTAGCCGCCATACTCGCGTATATAGGACATTCAATAAAATTGTGGGGGCTTTATGAACATTAAACACCGTCCAAACCACAAGATATATATTCAAGTACTTCGTCAAATGTCGCCTGAAAAAAGGTTGCTTAAGGCATTTGAATTGTCTGAATTTGCCAGGCAGCTTTTTATTCATGGATTACACAAGAGATTTCCAAATCTTGGTGATGAGGAATTCAAAAAAATACTTCTGGAGCGCCTGGATAAATGTCACAACAGGAATTATTAACAAAGGTTATTCAAACACTTGATCGGGTTGGAATCCAATATATGCTGACAGGTTCTGTTGTTTCAAGCCTACAAGGTGAACCACGGTCTACCCATGATATAGATATGGTCATTGCTATTCCAAGATCGCAAGCTATGGAATTGGTCGAAGCTTTCCCTCCAGCCGATTTTTATTTAGATGAAGATAGCATTCTTGATGCAATTAGCAGACAGAGTATGTTTAATCTAATTGATGTAAAAGCCGGTGATAAGGTTGATTTTTGGATATTAACCGACCACCCTTTTGACCAGACACGTTTTTCACGCAAGATTAGTGAAAAGTTTATGGGCATAGAAATGCGAGTTTCAACCCCAGAAGACACAATCTTAGCCAAATTGAGATGGACAAAACTCTCTGGTGGAAGTGAAAAGCAATTTACCGATGCCCTACGAGTTTATGAAGTGCAGTATGGGAGATTAGACATAGATTATCTGGAACATTGGGTAAGGAAATTAGACATTGAATCATTATGGAAACGGTTAGCGGAAGAAGCAGAAACAACGTAATTAACGCACGGCAGCTAACAGCGTGTTTGCTGCGCTTCGCTAAACCCAGCCCTCTATGCGTTATCGGCGGGCGAGAAGTATCGTAAGATAAAGTTGGTAAAACTTTATAGAGAAAGTAAATTACAAGGGCTTAGAGAGCTGGACTTCAGATACACGCGGAACGTTATCCGCAATCCGCCTGTTGGGTAGATGATCTTAAATGAGAAAAATGATA
>CAYSQQ010000034.1:5260-8958 GCA_964433275.1 uncultured Thermotogae bacterium | reverse complement strand
ACCGTGGACCGTGGACCTTGGACCTCTCTCCTCTCCTCTTCTCTTCGAACCGTGAACCGTGAACCGTGAACCTTGGACTTCTTACCCATCACCTCTTACCTCTTCACCATAATTCTGGTTCATTTTATTGATGATCGCAGTGAGGCGGCGGAGTTTTTCCAGTCCGGTATCGCGCAGAGTAATTGTAGCGTCGACATGGCCGATCTTCCCGCAAAGGGCGATAGTGTAGCACACAGTGCCGTCACAGATGATCTTTAACGCAACGTCGGCATAAGGGCAGTCTATGCCAACAAAGACTGCAACATCATATCGGTTGTGCCCGATGACCAGATCAGCGTGATATGGATTGATCTCGACAGCGGTTCGCATCGCGGGATAGTCAGGGCGAATATCCATCACCGGAAGGATCTCTGCTTTGATCGCTGCGGCCAGCTCCCGTAACACCTCGGCTTTATCGGTCACTCCCTCTTCCCATGTCCAGAGGATGATGCGGCCGGGTGCGAAGATAACCGGCTTTTTGGCCGATAAAAGCTTTGCCGCGATCCGCAGCAGCGCTTCTGCTTCTGAAATCAGACTCCCCTCCACCAGCGCTTTGCTGTCTGCTGGGTGCGGCAGCTGCGAAATCGGCTCGGGAGAGAGCAACTTTTGGTAGTGGTTACTATCTTTTAGCAGACTCATTTTTGTACCTCGTAAGCTTTTTCAATCCGTACGGCAGCAACTTTGAGACCGGAAACAACCGACATATTACAAACTGCCGGATCAGAGAGAATGTTGACCGCTGTCGCGGCAAAATGAAAGCTCATGCATACTACTCCGGGTAAGACTCGATCAGTGATCTCTATCTTCGAGACGATCGACCCGCGGCGGGAAGTAATCTTGGCTATATCATGAGCGCTTAGTCCCAGTCTTTCCGCGTCTTGCGGGTTAATCTCCATTAATTCCTCTTCTAAGAGGCGGTTCAGACCGTCTGTCTTGGCGGTCATCGTCCTGGTGTGATACTGATAGAGCTTACGGCCAGTAGTCAAGATGAAGGGGTACTCTTCATCGACAACGTCAGCGGCGAGCGGCCGGTACTCTACGGTGGAAAACTGCCCGATGCCGCGGGCAAACTTGCCTTTGTGTAAGATAGGCGTGCCTGGATGTTCTGCTGCCGGGCAGGGCCATTGCAGACCACCGGTCTCCAGACGTTCATAACTCATCCCCGCGAAATAGTGAGGGGTGAGCGCTCTTATCTCATCCCATACATCCTTGGGTGACGAATAATGCCAGTCAAGTCCACATCTTTGCGCCAATTCCTGGATGATTTCCCAGTCAGACTTACTCTCTCCCACTGGTTTGATCGCCTGACGGATTCGCTGTACGCGCCTCTCCGTATTGATGAAGGTGCCGTCCTTCTCGGCAAAGGAGGCGGCAGGCAAGACAACATCGGCAAGTTGAGCCGTCTCGGTCAGGAAGATATCCTGTACCACCACAAAGTCCATCTCGTCCAAACACCGGTGCACATGCTTTGTGTCCGGATCGGATAGAGCCGGGTTTTCTCCTACAATATACATGATTCGATTTCGTCTACTGGGATCATGATGGAACATCTCAGCAATGGTGCGGCCAGGTAAATCTGAGAGCTCAACTTTCCATGCCTGGGAGAACTTGGCTCGTATTTCGTCACTGACACTCATCCCTTTGTAGACCGGACGCTCAAACTCGATGCTGTCGGTGATCAGCTCGCTGGGATCTACTTCTTCTTCTGCTGGCTGGACAGATTCGCCTTTCTCTAATTTTAAGCGCCGCCAGTAGGTTCCTGTCTCGCGATCACCGTATACCGGCTGGTAACCGGGGAAGACATTAGGTAAGCAGCCCATGTCGCAGGCGCCCTGGACGTTGTTCTGGCCGCGCAGCGGATTCATCCCGGCATGTGGTATACCCAGATTGCCGGTAAGCAAAGATAAATTGGTCAGAGCAACGACGTTCTCTGTGCCGCTGGTGTGCTGCGTCACCCCCATGCAGTAGATGATGGAACCGCTCTCGCCACCAGCAAAGAGCCGCGCTGCGCGCACGATATCTTCCACTGGTACACCAGTTATCGTTGCGACGTATTCCGGGGTGTACTTTTCCACCATCAGCGCCAGATATTCGAACCCCTGTGTGCGTTGCTTGACGTAGTCTTTATCTTCCAGACCTTCCTTGATGATCACATGGACCAGCCCGTTGAATAGAGCCACATCCGTGCCCGGTTTAAACTGTAGATGGACGGCGGCCATCTTTGCCAGCGGAATGAACCGCGGATCGGCAACGATCAGTTTCGCTCCTTTCCGGACGGCCTCGCGGATCCGATAGCCGATGACAGGATGATTTTCCGTGGTGTTAGAGCCAGTTACAAAAATGACGTCAGCGCCAGCGATCTCAGCAATGGTATTGGTCATCGCTCCGCTCCCCAGCACAGTGGCCAGACCGACCACAGTGGGGGCATGTCAAAGGCGTGCGCAGTGGTCAATGCTGTTTGTGCCGAGACAGCGAAGAAGTTTTTGGAACAGGTAATTCTCTTCGTTGGTGACTCTGGCTGAACTTAAGCCGGCCAGCGCTTCCGGTCCGTACTTATCTTGTACCTCCTTAAACTTGGTCGCCACCAGCTCAAGCGCCTCATCCCAGGAGGCTTCAACAAAGGCGCCGTTCCGTTTGATCAACGGGGTAGTCAATCGATCAGGGTGATTGATAAAATGATAGCCAAAGCGTCCTTTCACACAGAGCTGACCTTTATTGATCGGATTATCTCGATCGCCCCTAACAGAGATTACTTTGTCTCCCCGCACGCCCAACCGGATCCCGCAGCCAGTGCCGCAGTACGGGCAGATCGTTGTGACTGCACGGTCCGGACGTTGATAATCCCTAATAATCAGCGCTCCGGTAGGGCAGCGGACTACGCATTCACCACAGGATTCGCATACTGATTCGTTAATCGGCTTGTTCATCAGGGTGCTGATCTTGGTCTCATAACCGCGAAACGCAAAATCGAGCACACGAACACCATTGATCTCTTCGCAGGTTCGGACACAGATACCGCAAAGGACGCACTTATTGGGATTACGGATGAAGAACGGGTTGGAATTATCAATCGGAATATCTTGTACGGTTCGCTTCAAGAGTTGAAGACGATTCTCCTCAATCCCGATATAGGCGGCGATATCCTGAAGTTTGCACTCCGTGTTCCTGACGCATTGGAGACATTCCGAATGATGGTTCACAAGCAAAAGTTCAGTAGCGATGCGGCGCATCTTATTTATCGCCGTGTTTTCCGTCCGCACTATCAACCCCTCTTCAACCGATGCCTTACAGGAGATGGTGAGACCTCTATCTTCGATCTCAACTACACACAAACGACATCCTCCAAAGGGTTGTAAGTCAGGGTGATCGCAAAGATGGGGGATATAGATGCCGTGCGCAAGTGCCGCCCTCAGGATGGTATCCCTTTTGTTCGCCTCGATCTTGAGACCGTTGATTGTAAAAATAATCTTCCTCATGCTTTTTAACCTCCGTTGTAACTACCCAGCTATTTAGGTTGAAGACCGAAGGCTGAAGTATTTTAGGCTTCCACCTTCAGTCTATCCACCTTATAAGCCTTCCACCTTCAGTCTATCCACCTGAGTAGTTAACCTCCGTTGGCCAGTCGTCCAGGAACGCATTCCACCGCACCGAAGCGCTCC
>CAYSQQ010000034.1:3330-5160 GCA_964433275.1 uncultured Thermotogae bacterium | reverse complement strand
TTAACCTCCGTTGGCCAGTCGTCCAGGAACGCATTCCACCGCACCGAAGCGCTCCGGGCAGACGCTCAGGCATATTCCACATCTAGTGCATTTATCCTGATCGATCACATGGATTTCCTTGCTATCGCCTTCGATTGCATCGACCGGACATTGCCGTTGGCAAGCTGTGCAACCATGGCAACTATCCGGCGCTATATAATAGGATATGAGCGCCTTGCATCTCTTTGCTGGACATTGCTGCATTAATATATGTGCTGTGTATTCCTCGCGGAAATAACGGATGGTGGTAAGGACAGGATTAGGCGCACTCTGCCCCAGACCGCACAGCGAGCCGATCTTTATCCCCTCTCCCAACTCAATGAGCAGATCAATGTCTGCCATCCTCCCCTCTCCCGCAGTTATCGCAGTGAGTATCTCCAACATTTGCAAGCTTCCCAAACGACATAAAGTGCACTGACCGCAACTCTCTTTCTGGGTAAAGTCAAGGAAATAGCGGGCGAGGTCAACCATACAGGTCTCCTCATCCACCACCACCATACCACCGGAGCCCATCATTGAACCGGCAGCAGCGAGTGAATCGAAATCGATCGCAGTGTCAAGTAGACTCTCCGGCAGAACGCCGCCGGAAGGTCCGCCTGTTTGTACCGCCTTGAACTCTTTGTTATCGGGAATCCCCCCGCCGATACTGAAGATGATGTCACGGAGGGTAATCCCCATCGGAACTTCTATCAGTCCGCAGTTTGCTATCTTACCGGTAAGAGAGAAGATCGCTGTACCTTTACTCTTTTCCGTGCCTATACCACTAAACCAATCCGCTCCCTTATTGATGATCCAGCGAATATTAGCGAAGGTTTTCACATTGTTGAGCAAAGTAGGCTTATCCCATAGTCCAGCGTCAGTAGTGCGGGGACGGGGAAGCGGCTTCGGCATCCCTCGTTTACCTTCGATAGAGAGGACCAGAGCGGTAGACTCGCCGCAGACAAAGGCGCCTGCTCCGGGAAAGATCTCGACATCAAACCCAAATCCACTGCCGAAAATATCTTCTCCGAGGAATCCTTGCTCCCGCGCCTGAACGATCGCAGATCCAAGCCGTTTCACCGCCAGGGGATACTCCGCTCGCACATAGATGTAACCCCAATCAGCGCCGACAGCGTAGCCGGCAATAACCATCCCTTCCAGTACCGAATGTGGATCCCCTTCTAAGATCGATCGGTCCTGAAACGCGCCTGGATCGCCTTCATCAGCATTACAGACGACATACTTCTCATTCCCAGCCGCCTCACGGCAGCCCTCCCATTTACGCCCCGTCGGAAAGCCGGCTCCTCCAAGTCCGCGCAACCCAGAGTGTTTTACCTGCTTAATGACCTGCTCCGGAGTCATCGCAAGGAGGACCTTGCGCAGCGCCTGGTAACCGCCGTCGGCAAGATAGTCGTTGATCTCTTCTGGGTCGATGTAGCCACAATTTTTAAGGACGGTGCGCTGTTGTCTCTGATAGAAAGCGATATCGCGGTACCGCGATATCGCTTCTCCGCTAACAGGACAATGGTAGAAGAGTCGCTCTACCAGTTGTTCGCCCTGTAAAAATGACCGCGCGATCTCTGGAACATCGTTGGTTGTGACTGCTCGATAGAAGATACCTTCGGGTTGAAGGACAACGAGCGGGCCTTGTTGGCAGAAGCCGTGACAACCGGTGCGTTTAACCTGAACGCTATCTGTCAACTCTAACTGTGCCAGCTCCGTCTCCAAGTCGCTATGGAGCTGCTTGGCTCCGGCAGAGACACAACCAGTTCCTTGGCAAATTAGAACGGTCTTATGGTTTATTTTTTCACC
>CAYSQQ010000034.1:0-3230 GCA_964433275.1 uncultured Thermotogae bacterium | reverse complement strand
ACCATTCACCTCTTTTTCGTGACCGCAAGGAGTTTTGGCGCGTCGTTGCGTCTGAGACGTCCATGGACTTTCTCATTGATCACCATGCACGGAGCCAATCCACAAGCGCCAATACAAGCAACGGATTCCAGAGTATATTCCAGATCAGGGGTGGTTTCGCTTTCCTTGATGCCGAGGCGCTTCTCGATCTCCTCAAGGATCTGCGGTGCACCTTTCACATGACATGCTGTTCCGCGGCACACCATTACTCGGTTCCTTCCGGCAGGGGTTAGTCGGAATTGGGCGTAAAATGTCGCAATCGCAAAGACTTCACTCTCTGGTATACCGGTGAATGCGGCAATCAGCACGAGTGCTTTTTCAGGCAGGTAGCCGAGTTCTGCCTGTACTTCCTGTAATATAGGCACCAACTCACGCCGCTTACCTGTGTATCTGGCGAGAATATCCCTCACTTGCTCCACCACTAAAAGAGTCCTTTTACCTTACCGGTCTCCACATCTACATCGATCCGGCGATAGGCTGGGTCAGAGGCTGTCCCTGGCATCAAGGTTATCGCCCCTGCCACCGGAACTACAAAACCGGCCCCGTAGTAGGTGAGGATATCCTGGACCGGCAGAGTCCATCCGCGGGGAGCGCCCTTGCGAGTCGGATCATCAGACAAAGAGAGATGAGTCTTCACCATACAGGTGCCGAGTGTAGAAAGATATTCATCTGCTTCGATCTTCCGCGCCTTGGCCGCGGCTGTATCTGTATAGCTCACACCGTCTGCTCCGTAAACCTCTTTGGCGATCAGTTCGATCCGTCGACGAAGCGGCATCTCCAGGTCGTATAGCAGCTTGAAGTCATTCTTCTCTTCGCATGCATCGACGACTGCATCAGCAAACTCCAGTGCTCCTGCGCCACCACGCAGCCAGTGATGGGAGACGGCAACGCGCGCACCAGCAGCAGTGGCTATCTTTCGCACTAAGTCAATCTCGGCCTTTGTATCGGTGGAAAAGGCGTTTATACAGACCACGGAGTTGATCCCAGCCTTTTTGACAGTATTTAGATGGTGGATCAGGTTTTCGCATCCTTTCTCTACCCATGGTAAGTTCTCCTCCAGATAAGCCGGGTCCATCGGCTTTCCTGGTGGCAAAGCAGGGCCACCGCCATGGCTCTTTAAGGCACGGATAGTAGCTACCATAACTGCGCAATGTGGCTTGAGCCCGCTGTAGCGGCACTTCAGGTTCCAGAATTTTTCAAACCCGATATCAGCCCCAAAACCGCTTTCGGTAACATGATAATCACACAGTTTCAGACCCAATTTGTCGGCAATGATCGAGGATTGGCCAATGGCAATATTGGCGAATGGGCCGGCATGAACGAGCACCGGCTGCCCGGCAAGTGTCTGCATCAAATTGGGATTTAGCGCCTCCACCATCCACGCGGTCATCGCTCCTGCCACTTCTAAATCCTCGGTAGTGACCGGCTTGCCTGTCTTGTCATACGCAACCACGATTTTACCTATCCGTTCACGCATATCCTGCAGACTCACAGCGACGGAGAATATCGCCATCACCTCCGAACTCACAGCGATATTGAACCCGGATTCCATGATAAGGCCGTCTCGCTTACCGCCTAAGCCGATAACGATATTACGCAGCGCTTGTGCACAAAAATCGATGATCCAACGTAATTCGACGGTCTTCGGGTTGATCGCCAGTCGCTTGAGACCACGTTTGGTCAACTGTGCATCGGTATAGTTGTTCTCATGCTGCATCCGTGAGGTGAGCGCAACCATTGCCAGGTTGTGGGCATTCATGATCGCATTGATATCACCGGTAAGACCCAATGAAAATGGGGTCAGCGGAATGCACTGTGCGAGGCCGCCTCCTGCCGCTCCTCCTTTGATATTCATCGTCGGGCCGCCGGACGGCTGTCTGATTGCGGCCAATGCATTCTTTCCCCGTCTGCCCAGGCCTTGCACCAAGCCGATAGTCGATGTGCTCTTCCCCTCACCAAGCGGGGTAGGGGTAATTGCAGTCACATCGATGTACTTGGCATCAGGCCTATCCTTAAGGCGGCGCAGTACCTTTGTAAAATCTATTTTAGCCACATAATGCCCGTAGGGCAGAAGCTCTTCTTGCTGAAGCCCCATCTCATCGGCCAATTGCACGACCGTCTTCATTCTCTGTTCAGCATCTTCCGCAATCTGCCAATCTTTGTATTGGGTGGGGTCAAGGGCCATCTTTATTCCTCCTTGTTTTTAAGTTCACGGTTCCGGGTTCACTGTTCCAGGTTCACGGTTGAAGATTGCAGATTCAAGGTTCACGATTGGTCATATTATTTCCCAACCTCCCAACTCTCCAACCGCCTGTCTGCGTGCAACCTGTCTGCGTGCAGGCGCACAGGCAGGTGAACCTGGAACCCTTGCCTTCGCAGGGGCAGGCTCTGCGTAGTTACCGTGAGCCTGATTCCTCTTACGCTCTTGATAGACGAGGTTGACTGAATACTTACCTTTTTACTTAACCTTTTCCAGAATTCAAAATATTGTTGACGACCCATTTGAGCTGTGGTCATGTTTGTCCTGATATGGGCCACGGGAACTTTTCGCGGGCTTGTCTTTATTATCAATGGCCTCTTTATACCTGCCTTAATCATAGCGATATGGTCTCCTTTTTGGCGGCTAACCCTGAATCCATCCAATTCAAAGATCCTTATAAGTTTTTTGTAATTGAGGGGAGTGATTTTGAACATCAGGCAGTAACATGTTCTATTCTAATTTCTTCGATAGTTAGAGGTTGGGGAGCTACCCATCCCGACGTAGGTTCTGCAACATGAATAAAACCCGCTTCTTCTAGAACCTCATTTAAAGTTTTCATCCTTTCGCATTCCTCCAGGAATAAAGAAATTGCCTCTCCTAGACTTGCTTTTGCCTCTTGAGGAGTATCTCCAAAACTGGAAACATTCAGTTCTGGAGAAAGAGCGATATATTGATCACCTTCCTTAAATATCTCTACTCTCACGACAATATTCTCCATAAAAATTACCTCTTTATCCCAGGTTAATTTACCATACTAATTTAAAAGTGTCAAGAAGTAAATATTCAGTTGTCAAATATTGAAGACAGGTTATTAGATTCACGGTTCACAGTTCGGAAAGAAACCACAGAGCGCACTGAACGGAAAAGAGAGAAGAGAATCTTTTTTCTCGCCCGTTCGTTGCACTCACTCAAGCCGCAAAGATCGCTAAGG
>CAYSQQ010000033.1:0-8987 GCA_964433275.1 uncultured Thermotogae bacterium | reverse complement strand
GACGATTCTCTCGATATAAACAGAGATTCACGGTTCGGAAAAGGAGGTTCGGAAAGGGTTCACGGTTCACGGTTCGGAGATAGGACAGAGGAAAAGAGGTGATGGGTTATGGGTTATGGGTGATGGGTTAAAGAAGGAAAGAAAATCAAGTGCTTTGTTCTCTGAGCCCTTCGTGCTCTTCGTGTTCTTCGCGGTGAAATAATCCGAAAGGTTCTAAATCAGGTGGAAGGTTGAAGGCTGAAGGCTGAAGGAGGAAGGAGGCAAGTTGGATCTTCCCTGCCTGACCCCTGGCTCCTGTCTCCTGACTTCTGACTCCTGAGTTTGAGTTTAGGAGACGGAGGTTACAAGACTTTACCACGAAGGGCACGAAGGACACGAAGAATGAAATTCAACGGAAATTTAACCACAGAGAGCACAGAGAATGAGTTGAGGTTCACGGTTCGGAAAGGGTTCACGGTTCACGGTTCAAGAGGGAGAGATACGATGTCCCATCAGATCCAGTATTCTATCTCTTTCTTGCCCTCTTTCTGGAACCCAAAACCTAAAACTCAAAACTCAAAACTTTCCGTTCCTCCTTCCGCTCAGTGCGCTCTGTGGTTTCTTTCCGAACTCTTTCCTTCTTAACCCAAAACCCAACACTCAAAACCTAACACCGTCTTCCCAATGAACCCCATAAACCCAACAAACCCTACGAACTCAATAAACTCTATGAACTCTTAACCCAACGCCACATCTCCACTAAATTCGCTGATTTTCCGTACATCAACATCCCCACCTGGAAGATCTTAGCGGCCAAACGCATCATTAGGTAGACAAATCCGGCAAGCAAGATCAGACTGAGGGCGATCTCCCACCATAGAACACGGCCGGCAGCCATCCTAAGGAGCATGATCCCGGGGGTAAAGGGCGGAATGAATCCCATGATCCGTACCCATAGCACGTCTGGAGATGCAATGATTACCGGCAGGATAAAGAGCGGCACAGCAGGCACCATACCAACGATCCCCTGAAGTTGACTGCCTGATTGCGCATCTTTCATCGCTGCTCCCATAGTGGCATAGAGAGTAGCAGTAAAGAGATAACCGAGCACAAAGTAGACGAAGTAAATGATCCACTGATTCCAGGTGACAACGCCGAGTGGGATATCAAAGTAATGGCTGACTATCGGCAGGCCGATTGCGACCCAGATCGCTATTTGCACCAGACTTGTCGCGCCATAGCCGAGGATCTTGCCGATCATAAAATCACGCGATGATACTGAAGACATAACCAGTTCCACTACACGGTTATCTTTCTCCTTAATTACGCTCTGCAGCAACATCCCACCAGAGAACATCGTGCCGATCATCAACACCACCACGATCCCGATCGGCACACCAATAGCGGCAAATCCTAACTCCTCTGCTCCCACAAATAGGGGGATCATGACCACCGCTGCGGTCAACATTTCGATCTTTACCGGATCATACCCTGCTTGCGCCAATCGCTGCTCTGTAATTACACTCGTCAATTCTCGCTGCAGCTCAGTCTTTTCAAGCATACCAATATCGCGCACATGTAGATGCACGATATTAGTCGTAAGGATCTTGCTGCCGATTACAAGCAACCCGTCTATATCACCTGCTTCTACCTGTAGTCGCAGCTCATCGGGCGCTATATCAGGCTTAAAGAGTTGCACTGGTGTATCGATCAGGCGGCGCGTTAGATCAGCGTAGATAAGGCCGCTTTCATCGACTATTGCGATCCGGCGTGTTTGATCACCAGCCAGATGTTCAAACAAGATTGGCATGCCTCCGAACAATCCGATCATCAGCGGAATGACGACTGTCATCACGAGAAATTGCTTTGTCATCAGATTCTGACGCAGCTCCCATTTCGCTACTTTGAATAGATCGGTACTTTTCATCTGTTACTCCTTTCCACTGTGCTGACAAATATATCATGGAGCGGCGGCCGTTCGATCGTGATCTCTTCGATCGCCAAATCCTCAGGGATGGTGCGCAGAAATTGATCCGGCTCAACTCCATGCGGAAGTTTGAACCGAACTTCATTTTCAGAGGAAGTAAGGTCTTTTACAAGCGTGCTCGTTTGGAGAAAAGAAGAGTCACCATTAAAGCGCAGACGGACTAGATTCTCACCATGGGCTTCCTTGATCTCTGACAGATTGCCGTATAGGACCTGCTCTCCTTGATTGATTAAAAAGATACGGTCGCATAACACCTCCACCAGATTCATCTGATGCGATGATAAAAGGACCGCCATCCCTTCATCGCGCAATTGGCGAATGAACCCCTGGAAGAGATCCTGGTTGACCGGATCGAGGCCGGCGAACGGCTCATCAAAGAGAACGAGATCCGGTTTGTGGAGGATCGAGGCAACGAATTGTACCTTTTGTGCCATCCCTTTCGAGAGTTTACTGATTTTATAACGGGCCCAGTCAGTCAAGTTGAGTCTGTCGAGCCACTCAAGGGCGCAGCGCCGAGCTTCTCCAGGCGCGATTCCCTTCAATTCAGCGAAGTAAATCAATGTATCAAGAACTTTGGCATCAGCATAGAGGCCGCGCTCTTCCGGCAGATACCCGATACGGGCTCTGTCCAATTGGCCAAATCGCCCCTTAGAGCGAAAGATGATCTCACCTTGATCAGGCTGAATGATTCCCATAATCATTCGAATGGCTGTTGTCTTCCCTGCTCCATTGGGGCCGAGCAGCCCGAGAATCTCGCCTGGATAAGCAACGAGTGAAATCTCTTTGACCGCTTCAACACTGTTAAACCGCTTGCGAATACTTTCCACTCGCAGCATCGGGTCAATCGTCTGTTCCATTGATATACTCCTGCGGAAATTTTATTCTAACCGATAATTCTGTACTACTTTAGTCGCTAAGCAGCGCTAAGTCAAGTACCGGTTCTGGCAAGCTCCGCTGGTCATTTTTGCGTCATATCGGGGTGAATTCAAACGAGGAACTTGGCGGACGTATTTACCAAGCGATTGAAGAAATAAATAAAGCTCCTGCTATTTTTAGATGGCGCTACAAGATGGATGAGATTGCCATCGCATAAAACGTAACGGTATATAGAGAATACTAGTTGACAATATACTGAATAATTGTATCCTTACCAATTGAGGAGGGTGAGCGTCCATTGTTGCGGAAGAGAGTAACACAATCAATCTACATTTTATCTTAGGAGTCAGATGGTTGTCTCAAACCATTGATGGATAACTTTGTTCAACTGGCAAAAGCAGCTGTTGAAACGTATATTTGCTGTGGTGAGGTGATTGTTTCTCCAGACCCGTTGCTTTTGGCGATGGAAGAGCGAGCCGGTGTCTTTGTCTCGCTTAAAAAAGAGGGTATATTGCGCGGGTGTATCGGCACTTTCCTGCCAGAAAAAGAGAATATAGCAGAGGAGATCATCACCAATGCGATCAGAGCTGCTACGCTGGACCATCGATTTTCCCCGATCAAAGAAGTGGAATTGGCAACGATTGATTACACAGTCGATCTTTTATCTCCGCCTGAGCAATGCACAGAAGACGATCTTGACCCAAAACAATTTGGCTTGCTTGTAGAAACAGGAGAGCGACGCGGTCTGCTTCTCCCTGATCTACCTGATATAATTACTGTAAAGGAACAATTACGCATCGCTCGTATGAAGGCGGAGATACCACCCGAGACACCGGTCCAGATATATCGCTTTACCGTAAAGAGACATCGATGAAAGAGAAGAATAACGTTTGCCGCATGCCGCGGGTCGCTTTTCGCACCCTCGGATGTAGAGTCAATCAATACGAAACGCAACTGATGCGCGAACAACTGGAACCGATCTGCCGGCTCGTTGATGATGAAGCCGATATTTATGTGATCAATACTTGTACTGTCACCGCTCGCAGCGAGCGTAAATCACGTCAGTTGATCAGTCGGGTAAGACAAAGCGGTCGACCGGTCAAAGTTCTGGTTACCGGATGCATGGCAGAAGCAACAGGCACAGAGATAGCAAAGATAGAAGGGGTTGATATTGTCTTCGATAACAGGCTGAAGACGCAGGTTAAAACAATCGTTGTACAAGCATTAGCAGGAGAAGGCGGATATCTGTCGGCGCCGACCCAGGAAGGATGGGAGGTAAAGACAATCCGCTATCAGGCTGGACGGGTACGTGCTTTTCTCAAAGTACAAGATGGATGCAACAGCGCATGTTCCTTTTGCCGTGTAACGCAGCTTCGCGGATCGACACAGAGCAAACCAATTGCCATTGCCAAACAAGAGGCGAGTCAACTGGTAACTAACGGTTGTCCTGAGATCATCCTCACCGGAATCAACCTTGCCCAATACGGGGACGATCTTCCATCGACTGACCTTCCCTCCCTGATTGCCTCTCTCCTTGAGATCAATGGGCTCAGACGTCTGCGGTTGGGATCGGTTGATCCTCACGGAATAACAGATGAGTTGGTCGCTCTCTTTGCTGCTGACAGCCGCGCTTGTCCTCATTTTCATATCCCGCTCCAAAGCGGCGCTGATCGGATCTTAACTGCTATGAAACGGGGGTATGATACAGTTGAATATCGAGCACGGATTACGCAGATCAAAGAGATGGTTGACGATGTAACTTTCGGAACGGACTTGATTGTCGGTTTTCCCGGCGAGACCGAAAAGGAGTTTACGCGCACCTGTACACTGATAGAGGAGATCGGTTTTGTAAATCTGCACATCTTTCGCTATTCTTCACGGCCGGGGACAGTCGCTGCCTCGTTTCCCTCGCAGGTGAGCGAAACAGAAAAGAGCAATCGGAGTAAGATTCTCAATGAGCTGGCGTGCAAAGAGACAGCCCGAATAAAGAGAAGTTTTCTCGATCAGAAGGAAGAGATATTGATCGAAGGACGCAGCCGTGATGGTCGCTGGCGCGGGTATACCAGAGGTTATATCGATACCCATCTCATTGATCAGCCGGCAGGGATCAAAGAAGGAGAGTTTATTACTGCCTGGTTGACCCGTATGCATACAAAAACCGATCGGCAAGACCAACAGCAGGAATTTGTATTAGGAGTGAGTGAACATAACAGAAACGAATAAAACAGCAGCAGAGATAATTCTCAAAAATAATGAGGAGGCGACCGCGCTTCTTGGTCAATTCAATTGCAATCTAAAAGAGATCACAAAAGAGTTTCCAGCGAAGATCATCGCCCGCGGTGATGTGATCAGGATTGAAGGAGTCTCCGGCGATGTGGAACGGATCCGTTCGATATTCGATAACCTCCTCGATATTATCGAGACCAACCATATCCCGACAGTAAATGATGTGAGATATATGATTGAGAAGATAAAGGACGGCGAAAACGTACGCGGCGTGCTCTCAGATGTCGTACAAGTGACTCATTGGGGGGAGGAGATCCGTGCCAAGACGATCGGACAGTTACGTTATGTCAACGCAATAGAGGAGAATGATGTTGTCTTTGCCATCGGCCCGGCCGGTACCGGCAAGACCTACCTGGCAGTGGCGAAAGCGATCGATTACCTCAAGCAGGAAAAAGTGAAGCGGATCGTACTCATTCGACCGGCAGTAGTTGCAGGAGAGGATCTCGGCTTCCTTCCCGGTGACATCCAAGAGAAGGTAAATCCGTATCTGCGTCCGCTTTATGATGCAATTTACGATATGCTGCCGGGAAGAGAGGTTGAGTGGCTCAAAAAGGATAATCGTATTGAGATAGCGCCGCTTGCTTTTATGCGTGGCCGGACGCTTAACAACAGTTTCATCATTCTCGATGAAGCGCAAAACACCACTCAGGCGCAGATGAAGATGTTCCTTACCCGCTTGGGGGTTCATTCCCATGCAGTCATAACCGGTGATATCACCCAGATCGATCTTGAGTATGACCGCTCCGGCCTGGTAGCAGCGCCAACGATCCTGAAAGAGATCGACGGAATTGCGTTTATATATTTGGATAAGACTGATGTAGTGCGCCACTCGTTGGTAAAGAAGATCATTTCCGCTTATGCAACAGCAGAAGAGAAGACGCGACGTGAACCTGGAACCGTGAACCTGCAGTCTTCAACCTTGAACCTGAAACCGTGAACCAGAGTAGTTACAAATTGATAAGAGTTTCGCCCTGCCGAGGATTTTCGCAGGCCCCGTGAAATACTATATAGAGCGCACGGAGAGATGGGCCGATGAGATATTATTCCATGGGGCAGGCGAAGGATTCTGATGAGAAGACTTAACTGGCGTTTGATTTCCTGTTTACGACCGGCAAGCAGCAACGCGGCAAAACTGCTCGTTATGCATAAACCAACGAGAAGAACGAGCGCTGCCTTTACCGCGGCATTTACTGTTCTTGCTGCGGCGCTGACCGCCTTCCATGTCTGCTATACTGGTTGGCCGATCTTTATCGGCTGGTCTGTATTGGCGACCCAGGGTTTGGGGTTGACTATCATCACCGGTTTGGTCGTCTTCTATCTCCGTGAAACGAGTCGGCGATTCACCAAGCAGCAATTTCACTTCTTGGTCGGTTGTGGAATCCTTATTGTGCTTCTCAGTCAGGGAGGAGATATGATAACCCCCTTCTTTCTTCCGATCGCCATTATTCCCCTATTGACTGCTATTTTCGTTGATGAAGAGACAGCATTGATCATGATACTTTTCGCCACAGGTGTGTGGGGGCTTACTCTGGGATTGGAAGGGGCGATCGCTGTGGTGAGCAGTGGAATTGCCGCTGTGGTCGGCATCCGGAAATTGCGACGGAATACTGATATCTTGAAGACCGGCGGACTAATTGCCGTGGTGAATGCAATCGGATTTCTCGCGTTCGCTGCGATCTCCTCTGTCGCTCTAGTCTCGTTCGATTTTTTTCTCGCTGTGGTCGGGGGAGTCGTCGTCGCACTGATCGCGATGGGATCGATCTCGATATGTGAGTACTTGACACAGCGGACAAGTCCAATCGGGTTAACCGAACTGTTGAATCCGGAGCATCCGCTATTGAGACGCTTGCGGACAGAGACGCCAGGCACCTACCATCATAGTAAAAATGTGGCCTCACTCGCAGAGAGCGCAGCCCGCGCTATTGGCGCTAATCCTCTATTAGCCGGTGTCGGTGGTTACTACCACGATATCGGCAAGCTGTCGCAGCCCCAATTTTTCGCCGAGAATCAACGCAACGGAATAAATCCGCACGATAAGATCTCCTCAGAAGAGAGTAAAGAGGTGTTGCTCTCTCATGTGAAAGCAGGAATCGAACTTGCTCGCCAGGGAGGACTGAAAGATGACCTCATCCAATTTATCATCACCCACCATGGGACTTCGTTGATCCGGTACTTTTACTCCAAGGCGATGCAGGAGAATAAAGTGGAGCAGCCGGTTAGCGAAGCAGAGTATCGCTATTCCGGACCACAACCACATACCAAAGAGACAGCGATCGTTCTCCTGGCAGATTCTGTCGAGGCAGCGACGCACGTGCTGCATGGAAATAATGGTAATGACAACAAGATTACAGCCTGCGTGGAGAAGATCATTGCAGAGAAAATCGCTGATCGGCAACTCGATGAATCTCCACTTTCTCTCTCTGATATCGCGCAGATCAAAGAAGCGTTTATCGCCACGATCGATGCGATGTTTCACAATCGGCCCGATAATTACCCGCAGGAGTTGTAGAAGGCGACCGCTCGGGCTTTGACTTGCTATTTACCTGATAATCAACAAAAAGGAGCGACGACGATGAGTGCGACTGCAATATTAGGCATGCAATGGGGAGACGAAGGAAAAGGGAAGATTACTCATCTTCTTGCACGTAAAGCGGATATCATTGTCCGGTTCAACGGCGGGCCCAATGCCGGCCATACAGTAATCGATCGGGGAAAAGAATTCAAATTCCATTTAATCCCCGCCGGCGCCCTTTATCCGGAGAAGATAAATATATTGGCTGGCGGAGTGGCGCTTGATATTGAGGTTTTACAACGCGAAATCGATGCTGTCACAAAGCACAGCAGCAGCCCGCAGATATACATTGCCGATACAGCTCATCTCATCCTGCCTTATCACCGTATCCTCGAACAGATCGAGGGGAGTGCAGCGAAAATAGGTACGACAAAGAGAGGTATCGGCCCCACATATCGGGATAAGATCGACCGCACTGGAATCAGAGCCGGCGACCTTAAACGGCCGGAGATATTGCAGGAGAAACTGGCAGCTAAAATTGACTATCTTAAGTCTATGTGGCCTGTGGCAGAAGAGATACAGTCGCTTGATGTTGATCTTCTCTTTGCTCAATTGCAGGCAGCAGCTGCACCACTTGTCCCGCTGATTACCAATATACCGACGATGATCAGACAAGGAGTCATCAGCGGCAAAGAGATCCTATTTGAAGGAGCCCAGGGAGCTTTGCTCGATATCGACTGCGGCACTTACCCCTATGTAACCTCTTCTTCTACCACCGTGGCAGGAGTGATCGCAGGAGGAACCGTTCCCCCATCGGCGCTTGACAGGCGGCTTGGTGTGATCAAAGCTTATACTACCCGTGTTGGTAACGGCCCCTTTCCCACCGAACTGACCGATCACTGGGGAAAGATGATGCAGACCCAAGGAAGGGAGTTCGGCGCCACTACCGGCAGACCGCGCCGTTGTGGGTGGCTCGACCTGGTCGCTCTCACGCACATCGTTTACCTGAACGATCTTAGTGACTTTGCGCTCACCAAACTCGATGTTCTGTCTGGATTTGAGACATTAAAGGTCGCCTATGCTTACCGCTTGGCGGGAGAAGAAATCGACTATTTCCCTTCATCCGCTGAGGAATTAGCCGCCTGTAAGCCACTTTATAAGAAGGTAGATGGCTGGGAAGAAGAGATAACTGGAATTGAGCGATTGAGCGCATTACCGACGGCTGCCCGTCGCTATATTGATCTGATCACCGAGGCGCTGGGAGTCCCGTTATCACTTATCTCCACCGGCCCGCGGCCAGAAGATACGATCATTCTGAGGTGAGAGGTTAGAGGTAACTACTCAGGA